>NZ_JCADBW010000031.1:0-20661 GCF_059264685.1 Faucicola sp. SE7633
AGAGGACATAACCATGGCAAAGGCCAAATTTGAACGCACCAAGCCGCACGTCAACGTCGGCACCATTGGACACGTTGACCACGGCAAAACCACATTGACCGCGGCGATTGCAACCGTAGCCGCCAAGAACTACGGCGGAGAAGCCAAAGACTACGCCTCAATCGACTCAGCGCCAGAAGAAAAAGCGCGTGGTATCACCATCAACACCTCACACATTGAATACGACACCCCAACCCGTCACTACGCCCACGTAGATTGCCCAGGGCACGCTGACTATGTCAAAAACATGATCACCGGTGCAGCGCAGATGGACGGCGCGATTTTGGTCGTATCAGCCACCGATGGTCCTATGCCACAAACACGCGAACACATCCTACTATCACGCCAAGTAGGCGTACCATACATCATGGTATTCCTAAACAAATGCGACATGGTAGACGACGAAGAACTTCTTGAACTTGTCGAAATGGAAGTGCGCGAACTACTATCAAGCTACGACTTTCCTGGTGACGACACCCCAATCATCAAAGGCTCAGCCCTAGAAGCCCTAAACGGCAACGACGGCAAATACGGTGAGCCCGCCGTTGTAGAACTGCTAGAAACCCTAGACAGCTACATTCCAGAACCAGAGCGTGCGATTGACAAACCCTTCTTGATGCCAATCGAAGACGTATTCTCAATCTCTGGACGCGGTACGGTAGTCACAGGGCGTGTAGAATCAGGCATCATCAAAGTTGGTGAAGAAATCGAAATCGTCGGTATCAAACCAACCCAAAAAACCACCTGTACAGGTGTTGAGATGTTCCGCAAAATGCTAGACGAAGGTCGTGCAGGCGAGAACTGTGGCGTGTTGCTACGTGGTACTAAGCGTGAAGAAGTACAACGTGGACAAGTCTTGGCAAAACCAGGCTCAATCAAACCACACACCAAATTTGACGCAGAAGTCTACGTATTGTCAAAAGAAGAAGGTGGCCGTCACACCCCATTCTTGAATGGCTATCGCCCACAATTCTACTTCCGCACCACAGACGTAACAGGCGCAATCACCTTGCCAGAAGGCGTTGAAATGGTAATGCCTGGTGACAACGTTGAGATGAGCGTTGAATTGATTCACCCAATCGCGATGGACAAAGGCTTGCGCTTTGCGATTCGTGAAGGTGGTCGCACTGTGGGCGCAGGCGTGGTATCGGAAGTTACTGCGTAATTGTGCTTTAGGTGATACACCGCAAAAAGAGCTGCCCGTGGGTGGCTCTTTTTTATTGGGTAAAATACGGTGGTGCTTAGCAAAAGATGGCACTTAGCAAAAGAATAGGAATGTCATGTCACATGACGCCACCCCAACCGCGCAGCCAATTTGGCTGGATTGTCAAACGTTGGACAATCTTAAACCGCGCAGCCAAGCTTATATTGAGTCTATTGCTGACTTGGAGCAGCGCTTGTTTGACGATGCTTGGACGGTATTGAGCATTGAAAATTGGCTAAGCTTTGATGGGCATATTGCCATTGTGGTGCGGTCACCCGATGGCACGATAACAGGCTATGCGCTGATGAGCCAAGTCTTTGATAGCGCGGATGTCTTGCGTATTGGCGTTGCGCCTGATTGCCAGCGGCAGGGTATTGCGCAGCGATTGTTACAGGCAATTGTTGCGCGGCTCAAACGGCAAGCGGTAGAAAGGGTGTTGTTGGAGGTGCGCGAAGACAACGCGGCGGCACGCGCGCTTTATGATAAACTTGGCTTTAAGCAAATTCATGTCAGAAAAAATTACTACAAAAACGCCGACGGCAGCCGTTGTCATGCCCTGATTTTGCAGTTAGATTTAGTCGAAAACCATGGCTGGGCTTAATTTTGCCAAGAATCACGAAAGCGTTGCTTGAGCGCGGCTTGTAAATACGGCTCGACATCGTCACGGGTGACTGGATGGTCAAAGCGATGCCATGTTTGGTTGATGAGCAATTCTATGGGGTAAAAATTGGTTTTGTATTGCATTTTGTCGCTATCAGGTACCCAATAGCCCAGATACAAATAGCTTAGTCCTTGCTGTTTGACATAGTCAATTTGGCTTAAAATCGACAGCGTGCCAAGACTCAAACGCGGCAAAGTCGGTTCGTAAAAGGTATACACAGCGGATAAGCCATCATCCAAGGCATCACATACCGCGACCATAACAAGTTTTTGATCTTGCCAAAACTCGATACAAAACGAATCGGTGAAGCTAAATTGCAAAAACCGTTGAAAGCTTGCATAGCTTGGCGGATACATATCGCCGTCGCTATGACGCGCGCAGATATAACGCGCATACAGCTGATAATGCACCTCGCTTAGCTCATCACAGCCGATCACATGGCTATGAATACCTTGTCCACGTTGTAGGACGCGCCGCTGACTGCGACTGGGCATAAAGTCTTGCACAGGCACACGCGTGGTGATACAACGCTGACAATGTAAACACAGCGGACGGTATAGGTGCTGACCACTGCGCCGAAAGCCTAAGCGCGAAAATTGCGAAAACAACGCCATACCCATACTGTGTGCATCTTTAAGCTCGATAAACTCAAGCCGTGCTGCACGGTCGGGCAGATAACTGCATTGGTGTAACGGGGTAGATTGGCTGGCAAGTAAGCTTGGGACTGATTGGTTAAATTTATCCATCGTGTGTTATGACTGAATGTCAATGATCGCGTGGTTGCGGTATTGCCAAATGTCATCATCGAGCAAGTCTGCAAGACGATAAGGCTTGCCACTGATCGCTGACCAATTGACATTTTGTTGGGTCACCTGTTTTGCCAATTTGGGCAAAAATTCATCGCGTGGTAGAATACTTGCGCCAAGGCTTAACAAGTGAGCATTGGGCAACTGACAATCCACCCACGCAAAACCCGACAACTTGGCTAAACGCATGAGAACAAAAAACGCTGCCTTGGAGGCATCGGTTGCGCGATGAAACATCGATTCACCAAAAAACGCTTGCCCAAATTTTAGACCGTATAGACCACCGATTAGATGTTGCTCGGTCAAGTCATGCACGGGTAGGGTGGGCTTGTGTTGCCAAATCTCAATACTATAAGCATCGCCTTGCGCGTGCAATGTTTGGTACGCCTCAATCATTGGCGCGTGAATCCACGTGCTATCGCTGTACGCGCGCGCCTCGCTGCACGCATGAATGACCGCACCAAACGCGGCATTCACCGTGACCCACCAGCCGCTATGTTTCATACGGCGTTTGAGGGATTTGCTGGGGTTAAACGACGCAGGGTAGATGACGCAGCGCGGCTCGGGTGACCACCACAAGATGGGCTCACCTGGGTTAAACCACGGAAACAAGCCCTGCCGATACGCTGCGCGTAAGGTATCAGGCGCTAAGTCAGCACCAATCGCGACCAACCCCGTACCGTCAGGGTCAGCCGCCTGTGCTGTAGGGAAACCATAACGGCAGGTCAAATCAGCCACCTAGCTGCCCTCGGTGTATCACTCGTTTGCATCAATTGCCACATCATCAGGATGCGCCTGCCCGTGTGCCAATGCCAGTGCGTCGAGGTATTTTTCGGCATCAAGCGCTGCCATACAGCCTGTTCCTGCTGAGGTGATAGCTTGGCGGTATTGGTGGTCAGCCACGTCGCCTGCGGCAAACACGCCCTCAACGTTGGTTGCGGTGGCATTGCCATTTAAGCCACTTTTAACCACGATATAACCATTGTTCATGTCAAGTTTGCCTGCGAAAATATCGGTATTCGGCTTGTGGCCAATCGCAACAAACATACCCGTTACATCCAGCTGTTTTTGGCTGCCGTCTTGCACGTTTTCAATAATCACGCCCGTCACGCCGCTGGCATCGCCGACAACTTCTTTGACTTGGTGATTCCATTCGATATGAACGTTGCCAATGGCTTGTTTTTCAAACAGCTGGTCACGCAGAATTTTTTCTGAACGCAGGGTGTCGCGGCGATGCACCAAAGTCACGTGACTGGCGATATTGGACAAATACAACGCTTCTTCAACCGCCGTATTGCCACCGCCAATCACCACCACAGGTTGGTCTTTATAAAAAAAGCCGTCACACGTGGCGCACGCTGACACACCCATACCCATGAATTTTTGCTCAGACTCCAGCCCCAAATACTGTGCCGATGCCCCCGTGGCAATAATCAGCGCGTCGCAAGTGTAGGTGGCGTTGCCGCCTGTCAGGGTGAACGGACGTTGGTCAAAATCCACCGCGTTGATATGGTCATAAATTAGCTGCGTGCCAAAACGCTCGGCATGTTGCTGCATTCGCACCATCAAATCAGGTCCCATCAAGCCTTCGGGGTCGCCTGGCCAGTTGTCCACTTCCGTGGTGGTGGTCAGCTGTCCGCCCACTTGCAGACCTGTGATGATGACGGGCTTGAGGTTGGCGCGCGCAGCATAAACAGCAGCAGAGTAGCCTGCAGGCCCTGAACCCAAGATGATTAAAGAATGGTGAAAAGTATCAGTCATAACGTTATCCAATATTTCAAACGGTTTAAAAGCCATCAAACTAGGTTTAGCATAGGGCGTTGGCGATAAAATAACAAGTATTAATTATTGATTGTATGGTTTGGTATTTTAAAACATTTAGCGAGCTTGTGTTAAAATTATAAATTTATTTGGGATAAATATGTATTTTGCCCGATGCACTGCCATGCACGGCCGCAAAACCGCCATGATTGCCCAATAAAAATTCCGCACAGCCAAGGTAAGTTTTGTTATCATAACGCCTTTAACCATGCCGTTTTGCAAGAGATTTTTGCGACAGTTTGTTTAAAAACGGTTTGAAAAAATAGGCGCTGGTCGGGTGTTTAATAGTCCACAGTAAGCGCAATATTGATTGATCGACGTGTGATAAAAAGGTGGGGCAAGTTGGGGTACTATGTTCGGCGCAGCGTGATAACGTGCTTGTGGTTGGTGGTGGCGTTGCTGCTTGCCGTGGCGTTGGTGAGTTATTCTGCCAATGACCCCAGTTGGTCGCATTTAAGCTCAACCGCCTTGGGTTCAGCCGCAGTCGATTCGGCAGCATTGCAACCAAATGCGCTTGCCACCGCAACAAATGCCGATTCATCCGCTACCACCGCGCTGATAGTCAGTGGCGATGATGTTAGCAATTTGCTGGGGCTGCGCGGTGCGTGGCTTGCCGATGTGCTGTATTCATTTTTGGGTGCGGCAAGCTGGTGGCTGGTCGTCATCGCCAGTGTGGAGGCGTATCGTGTGTGGCAGGCCAATCCGCAGCCGATGGGCGCGATTCGCACGTTGGGCTATGGGTTTTTAATCGTTGCCAGCGCGGCACTGACGGGTGTGCTGGCGCAGTCGTGGCTTGCGCATGGAATTTTAGGACAAGTGGCGGCGCAGGGCTTGGTCAGCTTGCTGACTTACTGGGGCGCGTTGGTGTTTTTGTGCCTGTTTGTTGGGCTTGCCAGTATTTTGACGTTTGATATTCCCGTGGCACGCGCGTATCGCCGCTGGTTCGCGCGCCAAGCGAGCAGTCAAGCCACTGCCCAAACCGACGCAGGGCAAGCAAAGCAAGACATCACCGCTGAACAAACCAGCCAAGCGGATATCCCCCTTGCCAAGCCTGATGTGGCGAACGCCGCGCCAGTGGTGCATACCGCCCATGATGACCTAGACCCTACACAAGACCACACAACGGGCGGCGCTAACCCCATCAACGCTGAGCAAGTGTTGGCACAGTTTTTGGATGAAACAGGCTTTAGCGATAGCCAGCTGGGTGAGCAGCCCGATAGCAACGAGGGCAGCCGCCCATTTCAGCCAGTCAATGCTGACGCGGCGGCAAATGTCAAACTAACCAAGCGGTTAGACAGCCAGCTACAAAATGAAATGATTCGCGAGCAGCCTGCTAAAACATCTCGCCCATCATCAACGTCTGTTTCATCCACTGATGTGCCTGCACCTGCCAAGCCTGCGCTCAACATCATCGCCGAAGCCGCTAGCGAAGATGCCACCGAAGTGGTGCTGCCCACCAACGATGTCACCGAAACCAATCTGCTGGCCGAGCCAAGCTTTACCCCCGTGTTTGCGCCTCAAACTCACCAAGCCGCCTCCACGCAAGCCGAGCCAGTTGGGCAGCCACCTGCCAACGACCCAATACAGCGTGACTTGGGGTTGGATACTGCACCCAGCGCAACCGAACCAAGCGCAATACCACACCGCGCGTCTGTGTCGGTCGTGTCAGATAGCCCAGCGCAAAACAGCGCAGCAGACCCAGCGCCCACACAATCTGTTGCCGAGATTTTGGGCTTGCGCCACGTGGCGGTGGCAGATGAGGCAAGTACCGCGGTGCTGCCAACCCAAGAGGTGCTGGTCAAAACCCCAATTCAACCCAAAGCTGCGGTTTTGGCCGCATCGCCCACCACAGAACCGACCGCAGACATCGCTACAGATACCACGGCAGACAACGCCCTAAATACCGCATTACACACCGCCCCAAATAAGCACACAGACACGAGTGGCGCACAAACACTTGCTGAGCAAGTCGCCGCGCCTGCTGATCTGCAAACAGCGTCTGCTATGCCAGCAGTGTTGCCAGCCACAGACCATGCTGACGCGTTGGGAAGCGTCCCCATCATGCCTGATGACGCGGTGATTTCTAACAGCGCAGCGGTGAGCGTCCATCAACGCGCCGTTGAAATCGACAGCACGTTGTCAAATGGCCTCAGCTCGTCCGCGCCTGCCAGTGCCGAGCATGACACAACCAGCAACCGCCAACCGTCACACGCCATGCAAACCGCGGCATATCGCGCAAGCCTACCGCCTTTGCCAGAACTCAGCTTGCTTGAGCTACCCGACCCCGACCGCAAGCCCAGCTATAGCCTAGAGGCGTTGCAACAGCTATCTGAACTGCTTGAAATCAAACTGCAAGAATTTAACGTCAAGGCAACCGTTGTCAATGCCCAATTAGGACCTGTCGTGACGCGTTTTGAAGTAGAGTTGGCGGCAGGTGTCAAGGTCAGCAAGGTCACAGGCATTGCCAAAGACTTGGCGCGCTCATTGTCGATGGCGTCGGTGCGCGTGGTTGAGGTCATCCCCGGTAAGCCGTATATCGGCATCGAAGTGCCCAACCCAAAACGCCAAATGGTGCGCCTTATTGAGCTGCTACAAACCGATGCCTACCGCGACCCCAAAGCCCTGATCAGCATGGCGATGGGCAAGGATATCGCAGGCAAACCCGTGCTGACTGACCTTGCCAAAGCGCCGCATATGCTGGTGGCAGGTACGACGGGTTCGGGTAAATCTGTGTTGGTCAATTCGCTGCTGCTGTCCATGTTGCTCAAATATACACCGACCCAGCTGCGTCTGATTTTGATTGACCCAAAACAGCTAGAACTTGCCAATTACAATGACATTCCACACCTCTTGACCCCTGTTGTCACCGATATGACCGAAGCGGCCAGCGCATTGTCGTGGTGTGTGGGTGAGATGGAACGCCGCTATCAGCTGATGTCGCTATTTAAAGTGCGTAAACTTGATGAATTTAACAAAAAAGTCATTGCTGCCGAAAACGAGGGACAGCCGCTACTTGATCCGTTGTGGCGACTGCATGACAGCGCAAGCCAAGACAAGCCGCCTAAGCTCAAACCCTTGCCCCAAATCGTCGTGGTGGCGGATGAATTTGCCGATATGATTATGCAAGTGGGTAAGCAAGCTGAAGAGCTTATCACGCGGCTAGCACAAAAATCACGCGCGGCAGGGATTCATCTGATTTTGGCGACCCAACGCCCATCGGTAGATGTGATCACAGGCTTGATTAAAGCCAATATCCCCGTACGCGCGGCATTGCGTGTCAATTCAAAAGTCGATTCACGCACGATTTTGGATGCAGGCGGTGCTGAGGATATGCTTGGGCATGGTGACATGCTGTTTTTAGGACCAGGACAAAACGAGCCCATCCGCGTGCACGGTGCGTTTATCAGTGATGCCGAGGTCAATCGCGTCTGTGATGCGTGGCGCGAGCGTGGCGCACCCGATTATATCGACAATATGTTTGACAACTTTGAACTGAGCGCATCGGGTAGCAGTGATAGCGGCGGCACGGGCTCATTGGGCGATGATGACGCACTGTACGATGAAGTCGTGGCGTTTGTCATGGAGACGCGCAAGGTATCTGCATCCAGCATTCAGCGCAAGTTTAGCATTGGCTACAACCGCGCCGCGCGTATCGTCGATGCCATGGAAGAAGCAGGTTTGGTCAGCCCCATGGGCAAAAGTGGTAAGCGCGAATTGTTGGTTTAAGCAAGCGCATCATCCCCAGATGTGTCCATACCAGATGCGGCTAAAACCAAATCTTGCACCAACGCCCCCAACACCGCCGTGGCAAAGCTGCCTGTGGGTAGATCAAAATTTAGCGTGAGTGTGGTGGCATCTTGCCAGATTGCTGTAAGCTTGCGCGGAATGACGTATAGGGCGCGGCGTTCTTGGCGCATACCCAACGCGGCTACGCCATCGGCAAGCGTTTGATAAAATTCATGGCTGCCGATGACTGCCAGTTCCAATGCTTGTACTTGTGCGGTACTCATGGGCAAGCCGTCGCCCCACAGCGCAGCGGTGAGGTAAAGATCGCCTGCTACCAACCGTGCGCGCAGGCTATCATCAATGGTTGGCGCAGTAAATACACTGTGACTGCCTGCCAAGTTCATCACTTCGCCGTCCAAAGGGGTTTGCCATGTGCCATCTTGCACACGTTGAGCAACCATCGCATTAAACAACGCACCACGCGCCGCCGATAAATACAATCCTGTGGCGTGACGCATTGCGTTTTTACGTTTGCTCGGTGTACGCGATTTGGCATTTGTCTTGGCAAACCACGTCAAAGCGTGAGCAAGATTTTGCCCATCATAACCAAAGCGTTGGCTGCCAAAATAATTGGGTACGCCGTCATGTGTGATTTGCGTCAGCTGCTTGTTGAACGCGGCACGGTCAGCGCATTGCACCTCACGCAGGGTAATGTCAAAACGGTTGCCTGTGTGCGTGCCGCGCTGAAGTTTTTTGCCATGCCAGTGTTGTGCTAACATCGTGATGCGCTCGCCATCGGCAAGCGTGGTTGCCATAAATTGAGCAAAATCAGCCGCAGGTAAGTGCTTGTGTGGCAAGCGCAGGCTAAACCACTGCGTCGTCACAGCGTGGCGGTCTTTCAATCCCGAATAGCCAACGTCTTTGACAGGAATTTGCGCCCATTGCGCCAATAATCGCGCCACATAAGCGGTGTTTAGCCCCGTTTTTTGTAACTGTAGCCACAGGTGTTCACCTTGTTCGCTAAAATCAATAGTTAATTGCTCTTCAACGATAAAATCCTGTGAGTAAGTTTTATAGATTGCGCGTGCAATCGTGGGTGTTTGCGGATACAGCAGTGGCGGCAGGTGCATCGGTGTGGTCATAACGCGGTTGTTCGGGCAAAATTTTAACAATTAAAATGTGCATGATAGCAAACCCACGGCTTGAAGTAACGTGGTTTAGCCCAATTTAGCTCAAAGATTTTGGGCATGGTCAGCTGTCAAAACGTGCCAAATTTTGCTATCATAGACCGCTTTTTTGCCAGTTAATCAAACAGCGTATTTTTAGCACAAGCCTTTGTTTTTAGGAATATTTTTATATTATGCAATCGCCAATATCACCCATCACGCAGCCTGCGCCCACCGAGGAGCAACAACAGGCATTACAGATGGCGATGGCACGACAATCGTTTAAAATCGTCGCTTATGCAGGGGCAGGCAAGACCACAACGCTGAATTTAATTGGCAACCAATTGCGTGGGCGCGGTTTGTATTTGGCATTTAATAAAGCCATTGCCAGTGAGGCTCAGCAAAAATTTGCCCGTCATATCGACTGCCGCACGTTTCACTCATTGGCGTTTCGTCACACGTCGCGTGATATCACCGCCAAGTTGCGCCTACCACGGTTTTCACCGACACGATTGGCGCACGATTTGGGGCTGCATCCGCTGCAAGTGCGCCGCGTGATGGATGGCAAAAACCAATCCGTCACGCTATCGCCTGAACGCCAAGCGCGGATGGTTGCCGATGCGGTCAGCCAGTTTTGTAGTACCCACGCCAGCTACCCTGCACCGCGCCACTTGCTGCTGCCCAGCTGGCTGTCACCCAATGATGCCGAGGAGTTGCGCGAACAGCTGTATCCGTACGTTGAAAAACGTTGGCTGCAATCGATTGACCCACGCCATCCTGCAGGCATTGGGCATGATATTTATTTAAAACTGTGGGCGTTGTCTAAGCCAATTATCCCCGCCGATTTTATTTTGTTTGATGAAGCGCAAGACGCTGATCCGTTGATGATGGGCATTTTGACCCAGCAGCCGACACAGGTGATTTATGTGGGTGATGCCCACCAGCAGATTTATGAGTGGCGCGGCGCGGTCAATGCCATGAAGCGTTTGCCACTACCGCAAACCTTGCTCACGCAGTCGTTTCGCTTTGGTGATAAAATTGCTGAGGTTGCCAACACGTTTTTGTCAGCGTTGCAAGAGCAAGTACCATTGCGCGGCAACCCTGTCATGCCTTCAACGTTGGCAAAACAACAGGTGCATGGACAAAAAGACGCGATTTTGTGCCGCACCAACGCCAATGCCATGTTGCGCTTGCTGGATGGGCTCAAAATGGGGCATAAAGTTGCCCTACAAGCCGATACCGACCGCCTGCTCAAATTTAGCCAAGCCGCCGAACGCCTCAAAAAAGGGCAAACCGCGTTTGGCGTGCCCGAGTTGGCCTACTTTAATAACTGGCGCGAGGTGCAAGACTACAGCGAAACCAGTGAAGGCAGCGACCTAAAAACATGGGTCAAACTGGTTGAAGAACACGGCACAAACACGCTCAACGACGCGATTGCTAGCCTCAGCGATAGCCAAAGCGCGGACTATATCATCTCAACGGCGCACAAAGCCAAAGGGCTTGAGTGGCAGCGCGTGCAAATTGACGATGATTTTTTGTACGATGTCACCCGTCAGGCGGTCAAAATCAGCCCCGAGGAGCTGCGCCTGCTGTATGTTGCTTGTACGCGCGCCAAGCTCAATTTGGATGTGTTTCATATTCAGCCATTGCTTCATGCTTTACAAGCCGACACCAAAGTAATTTATCAATAAATCCAACGATATATAATAATCGCTCTTTTGTATACATTAAAATTAACATGCAACAAATATTACGCGTTTGTCATCAAAATAACACATTTTATCATTCGTTGCCGTAAACCTGCGACTTCAGGCGGTGGATATCAGGCAATTGTTAAATGCGATAAGTTTTGCTATACTCATCTCACTATATTCAATGTCTTACATTCCACAGTTAAGTTAAGACTAAATTGCGAGTACGCAGTAACTTAACTGGTAAGACGTTTCCAAACACACACTTAAGCTAATTCGTGTCTAAGACAATCCTAACGGTAGGATTAGCTTAAAATAAGAATCTAAGATGTACGGTGTGTCGTACGGGCGGTTGCCATTGTCTTAGGTTTGCGGTGGGGCTTCACCGTCTTGCAGAAGGAATCCCCTCACTTTAGGGAGGGGAGGAAGTCAAGCAGCATAAAAAGCCAGATATAAAAAAGCCTCTTGGATGTTAAGAGGCTTTTTTGCACGGGTAAAAATGCAATTATTTAAGCATTGTACCATCTGCAGTCACAACTGATTTGTGCGAGTATTCACTGCGCGCAGGCAGGCTAATGGTGGCTTGTTTTTTGATGTAATCGACCAGTGACTGGGTGTATAGCAGTTTGGTGTTTTCAACGCGGCTTGGATCTTTGAAGATAGGCGCAAGGCTCAGATAACCGTCTTTACCGCTTGCGATGTAGTCGTTGGTCACCATGACATAGGTTTTGTTTAAATCAATCGGTGCCCAAGTGCCTGTTTTGCGGTCACGCACTTCCACGTTTTGTACGCGGTTGCCTTTGTTTTGGTTTAAGCGCAAGTCCCAACGCAAGCCATCGGCATATGGATGCGCGCCTGTTGAGGCTTTGTTGCCATTTTGCCCAAAGCTTGCGTTTTCAACCGCGTCTTCTAGCGTGGCAACGACTTCTTTACCCGTGACGGACAGATTGACCAGCGTATTGCTAAATGGCAGCACTTCATTGGCATTGCCGTAGGTGATATCACCTGCCTGGAGCGCGACGCGTACCCCACCTGCGTTTTGTAGGGCAAAGTCCGCACGAAGGCTTGCGTCCAAGAACGATTTGGCAACCAATTGTGCCGCATCGCTACCACGTGCTAAGAATTTGCTGTCTTCACAGCCTGCAACGTTACCTGAGTTCGTGGTGCCAGGTACACGCACCAAGCAGAACGTGTCTTTGGCAACACCGATTTTTTCGGTAAGCTTATCTTTAAGCTGGTCTTTATATTTGGCAAGGACGGCTTCTGCCGCTGCGTTTGGTGTGACAGGATACAGATAACTTTGTTTTAACAGTGCGGCGTTGTTATTTTGCAAACGTGCGATCAACGCTTGGTTGTCAGCAGCATTGATGGTTTCATAGGTTTTGCCGTCGCTGCCAAGTTTTTTAAGCGTCATCCCGATCGGCAAAATGCTAGAGCCTGTGCAGCTATCAACCGCGCCTTTGTTATTGAACTTGACGTTCATCACGCCAACCGCTTTGGTGTATTCCCACGCTTGTCCCACACACACGGTGTCGCCGTCTTTGTTTTTGACCACGGTTGGGTATGGGCCTTGTGAGCCAAAGTTGGCTTTATTGTCATAGTCTTTATAATCACCCAACAAGGTATGGGTGTCACCACCAATAATTACGTCTACACCTGTTAAAGCATTGGCAAGTTTGATATCGTTTTCATAGCCATAGTGTGATAAAATAATGATATGCTCAATGCCTTGTTTTTTAAGCACATCAATATATTTTTGCGCGGTGGTGGTTTCATCCAAAATCTCGGTGGTTGAAAGTGGGCGCGACGAACCTGCTGTTTTGCCGCGTACCTCAAGCCCAATGATACCGACTTTCACACCCTCTTTGGTGGTTTTGATGGTGTACGGCTTGATATAGTCATCGCTCTTGTTGGGAGCCAGTGGGGTGCCAACTTTTGGCACGACGTTAGCACCTAAAACAGCGGTTTGGCACGTGCCGCCGTGCAAGCGGTCAATGAAGCGTTTGAGCACCGCATCAGAATCGTCAAATTCATGATTGCCCACCTCAAACGCGTCAAAACAAATCGTATTCATCATGTCGGCATCGGCATCGCCCAAATAAAAGCTATAGTAGCTCGTACCTGTGACTGCATCGCCTGCGTGTAGTTTTAAGAAGTTTTGTCCTGCAAATTGGTTTGACAAGTCGTTGAACAGTTGGGTCACGCGTGCAAAACCGCCCAGTTCAGCTTGATAGGTTTGCCCGTCTAGGGTGAAGGTTTGGGTGGCGGTAGATTCTAGGTGAGAGTGGTGGTCGTTGATATGCGCTAAATTGAGCGTGACGGGTGTATAGGTTTGGGTATTGACGCTGGCAGGTGTTTCAGGATTGACCTCAACGATTTTGGTTTCGTTGTCGTCATCGTTACAACCTGTCAAAGCGACAACCATCACCGCCGCCAATGCGCTGATTTTAAATAATGGCTTCATAAAAAATCCGTGATAATTAAAAAAATTATAAAACAAGGGCTTAAAAGCATTGCTAAAAACACTTGAGCAATAGTACGCAACCTAACATAACAACGTGTCAATTTTGTGAAAAATTTACGTGAGCGATGATTTTTGCTCGCACTACATCACACCCAATGTCATCACAGTGTCATCACAGTGTCATCAATCTATTGGATAATGAACCGTTAAAAATTAGGTTATTTTTAAAACTCAAGGGAATATGATGATGTTAAAATCAGTATCCGCGTTACGCCTAAGCTATCTTGCCATTGCAATAGGGAGTGCTTTGGCCTTATCTGCGTGCGGCGATGATGACAATGAAACCAAAATTGTTGCCGTTAATACCGACACGGCGACCAATACAGGTACACCAAATAACAACACCAATAACAACACCAATAACAACACAGGCACGGCGGATACGAGCACACCGCCTACGCCACCCAAAACTGTGACTTATGAGCAAATTTTGGCAAACATTGCAGGTCAAGGCGTTGATTTACCTAAAGTTAATGCCAATTTACTAACGCTTAAAGACAAAGACGGCAAAACCGTGGTGATTCAACAAGGTGGCTATGGCTCAGACGCATTTGTCAATCCCAATAACCCTAAACAGTTCTATGCTATCACTGACCGTGGTCCCAATGCCGATGTTAAAAATGGCATGGACAAAGCCGATGCCAAAGCCTTTCCTGTGCCTAAATTTGCCCCACAAATTGGCTTATTTGAACTACAAGACAATGGGGCTATCAAGCTGATCAAAACCATCACGCTCAAGCGTCCTGACGGTGTGACTGAGGTCACAGGCTTACCCAATCCAAACTTTGGTGCGACCAATGAATTGGCGTACGGTAAAAATTTAACGGGCGATTACTTTGACCGCTTGTTGCTCAAAGACCCTAGCGAACCCTACAATGCTAGCCTCAACCCGACCCAAACCGATGCCTACGGTATAGACAGCGAAGGCTTGGCAGTGATGAAAGACGGCACGTTCTGGATCAGCGATGAGTACGGTCCGCATATTGTGCATTATGACGCCAATGGTAAAGAACTAGCGCGTATTAACGCGTTTAGCGGCAATGAAGCAGGCGCAAGTACGTTTAAGATCAATGGCAAAACCATCTATCTGCCTGCTGAATTTAAAAACCGTCGCCCTAACCGCGGTATGGAAGGCTTGACTGTAACACCTGACCAAAAATACTTGGTTGGTATCATGCAATCAGCGATGGAAAACCCCAAGTCAGCTGCCAAAAAATCTAACATGACGCGCATTGTACGCATCAACTTGGCAACGGGCGATATCGAACAATTCTTGTATCGCCAAGAACGCGCCGCGGATGGTTCAGTGCTTAGTGATTCAAACTCAGGTCTGGTTGCGATCAACGACCATGAATTTTTAGTGGTCGAGCGTGATGGCAAGTCGCCTGTCGATGATGCCAACGCTACTAAAATGATTTATCGTATTGATCTCAATGGCGCGACTAATATTGAGGCGATTAAAGATAGCGGTGATATCAAACAAGATGCTGATCAAGGTTTGATGATCGGCGGCAAGACACTTGAGGCGTTGACTGCCGATGAAACAGGCTGGGATACACTCAAAGCCAACAATATCACGCCAGTGGGCAAAAAGATGTTCATGGATTTGGTCAAAACTTTTAACTATCCGCATGAAAAATTTGAAGGTATCTTGCTGTTCCCGAATGGACAGGTTGGCGTAATTAATGACGATGATTTTGGTATCAGCTCACAAAACGACAAAGCCAATAAGCGCGATTATGTCACCCAAAAGTACATGGATAAAGCAGGCACCCAAATCGAAACCAACCGCATTTATATCGCGCCGCTAAATCAATATCAAGCCAAATAATCGCGCATCTTGCGGCAATTTCAACCAAAAAAACCGCCTCTTATCAAGAAGCGGTTTTTTTAATGGCGGCAATGACTAGTGATCGCTTGGCGCCGCCGCTCCAATACCCGTCAAGGAGCGAACATATTGCGCATCGTAGCCAGCTTGGTCAATCGCTGCCTGTGGTGACTTGACCACTACACACCAAGCGCGCCATAAAAGACTAAGTCAGAGACCATGTCGGTGGTCCAATTGTCGCGTTTGGTACTGCGATACCAAGCCAAACCGTAAGCGGCAGCAAAGGCTAGCAAATACATTAGCGCATACCAGTGCACTTCCAATGGACCCAAGGAAAGCGCTACGGGATCATACTGAGGATGAATCATCATAAAGGCATCATAATTATTGGTAATAGAATGTATGAAATAGGCTTATATAAGAAATTTTTTGTCCAACAATTGAAAAGTACAACTATCGCAAGTCAGAATCTCATCTTATGGATAGAAAGACCTTCCAAGTAAACTCGCCTTCGATCTAATCTGAGCGGTTCATAGACAGTATGAAGGTATTTACTACCTGGCAATCAACAACTTTACAGCAACCTCAAAAAGACACTCATCTTTGATAGTAATACTAACTTTGCCATTATGAGCATTGGCGATAGCTTGCACAATAGATAAGCCTAAGCCTGTTCCTGAATGCATCGTATTCGTTTTATCATGACGATAGAATCGCTCAAACAGTTTATCGGCTTCAATCTGATTTAATGGTTTGTCTAGACGGTTGGTCATAGTTATTCTTAACCAGAGCTGCTCTGGGGATTGAATATCGTTTTTTGGCGCATTAAGCGAGGTGCTTGAAGTGAGGACAGTAGCGGATATCATAATAGTGCTATTACTAGCCGCATAATAAATCGCATTTGACATCAGGTTGGCAAACAGCCGTTGCAATAAGCCTTTATCACCTAGTACTGTTTTAAAATCACCCGATTTTTCAAAGATTATCTCACGATCCTCAGCAATCATCTCATAATAATCTATAAGCTTTGTGATCAAGCTCTCTATATCGACATGACTGATTTGCGAATCACTCAGCTCTTTTTGAGTTTTTGCCAGTAATAACATATCGTTAATCATGGCGGATAACTGCTTTAACGTATCATGCTGATGATGCAATTGCTCAATGTATTCGTCGCTTTCTCTTGGCTTAGTTAACATGACTTGCGTTTGCGTACTCAGCGTCGCTATTGGCGTACGTAGCTCATGGGCGATATTGTCTGAAAACCGTGATAATGATTCAAAGTTACTTTCAAGCTTGACCATCATAGAATTATAAGACTCCGTTAGTGGACGTAATTCTAACGGCATATCGCTAACCACAATTCTTTCATCTAACCTTTGAAGATTAATGCCTTTCATCTTTTGTACGATAGTAGCTAGGGGAGCAAAACCCCAGTGTACACTTAGTGCTGCTACTGAAACCAATAATAAGGTAATGGCGATAAGTATCAAGCTCAGCTGGCGATTAAACTGGATAAGATATTGATGATGCACATCGATAGGTAGAGCAATAAATGTCAAAACCTTTTGATGTGTAATGATAATGGCTCGGTAATGCCTATTATTTATCTTGATCATAAACTGCTGATCGCGATAGTCCTGCAATAGTTGTAACAAGCTAAAATCTGCCGGTAGATCATTGATGAAATTACTGGGATCGCTGGATAATAATTTGCCATTTTTATCTGATACTAAGGTTTTTAAATCATAATCCAGCCAAGAAGAATGTAGATGATTGGCATCAATTAGCGCTTGCGACTTTGATACTGTGAATGGTTCTATGTGATCTTCCAAACTAACCATACGTTTGCGCAGGTTAAAAGCTGCATGAGTAAGGATTTCTGAGTCCATTTGCTCAAAGTGTCCACTCACAGAGCGCTGAACCCATGCGTAGATAATAACCTGAGAGATAATAACGAACAATGTCAGTAAAAAAATAGTTCGCCATAACAGTGACCAATGCCAATTCTTAGATTTATGTCTCATTTGATGTCAGACTGTCTTTATTAATACTGTCGTCGCCCATGCCACTATCCACGTCGACAGCCAGTGGCTCTAACTTGTAGCCCATTCCGCGTACCGTATGAATCAGCTTTATATCAAATCCATCATCGATTTTTATCCGTAGCCGTCTTATAGCCACGTCAATGACATTCGTATCACTGTCAAAATTTATGTCCCATACTTGTGAGGCGATCACAGTGCGCGGCAGTACCTCACCTTGACGTTCTAAGAAAAGTTGTAATAAAGCAAACTCTTTAGCAGTCAATTTTATATTAGTGTTGCCTCTATGAACGGTGCGTTTGGCAATATCCATTTTCAGATCAGCTATGTGTATGACCGAGCTTTTATAATCAGATTGATTGGCACGGCGCAATAGGCTTTTTATTCTAACAATCAGTTCAGCAAAAGCAAAAGGCTTGGTCAGATAATCATCGCCACCAATTTCAATACCTTTGATCCGATCGCTTAAATCATCTTTAGCCGTTAAAAATAAAACTGGCGTATGCTTTCCAGCAGCTCGGTAGCGCTGTACCAACTCAAAGCCACTGACGTCAGGTAGCATGACATCCATCAAAACCACACTAAAATCTTCAGTCATTAACGCATGATAGCCATCTAAACCTGTCATGTGATGATCCACGATGAAACCGGCCTCAGTTAAGCCTTTCTTAATATATTCTCCAAGGTTTTTCTCATCTTCTACTAACAGTACTTTCATCGTTGCTTACCTTTATATCATTATAGTTGTCAACAGCGTATCACTATGAACCGTCCTGGTTTTATCGGAGACAGGTTTGCTTGAGTCAGGCAGCATAGCCTGACGAAATTAATGAACAATAGTAGATATTTTCCGCATCAACAGGCGATACATATCCATTGGTAGAATGCAATCGTTCATAGTTGTACCAGTGTACCCAATCAAGGGTTGCTAGCGCAACATCATTTAAGCCATCCCATTCCTGTTTCAAATAATCAATCACCTCCGCTTTATATAGCCCATTCACACTTTTAGCTAGGGCATTATCTGAGCGAGGAAATAGCGAAGCACTGCTTCGCCCGAGTGCAAAACGTAGGGCTATGCCCGAAGTGGAGTCACCAGTCGTACCCACTGATGCAGCAAGCCCCGATTGTTTAAGCCATTCACCGTACTTAATCGATAGATACTGACTACCTTTATCAGAATGATGAATTACCCCACTTGGTCTACCTCTAGCGTCTAAGGCTTGATTTAGGGCATCTAGGACTAGCTGAGTGTCCATATGATTCGATACTTTCCAACCCACAATAACTCGCTTAAATACGTCAATCACAAAGGCGGTATAGACCCAGCCTGATTTAGTTTTAATGTAGGTAAAATCAGCGACCCACAGCTTGTTTGGGGCATTTGCGGTAAGGTTGCGTTTGACCAAATCATCGGGCTTGTCTTGGTCGTCTCTCTGCTTCATGGTGATTTTGCCTTTGCCTCGCCATACGCCTTGTATGCCAAGCTGTTTCATCAGGCGTTCAACGGTACAGCGACCAAGCTTTGGCAGACCGTCTTGTTTGAGTTTGTGCCAAACTTTACGAATGCCGTAACGACAGCCACTGGCTTGCCAAATCTGTTTGATTTGTGCCATGAGGTGTTTGTCGCTTTGTTTGCGTCGACTTTGCTTTTCTGGGTTGTCTTGTTCATCTTTGATGCGATAATAGGTGGATGGGGGAATTGGCAGTATTCTGCAAATCGACTCGACCCTGTAATGCTGTTTCTCGTCATCAATGCAATGAATTTGACCATCACTTGGGTTTGCGGCCCTTCTCCGCCTGGGCGAAAAAAGCGGCTGCCTTTCGAATAATTTCGTTGGCTTGTTTGAGTTCTCTGATTTCTCGCTCAAGCTCAGCGATACGAGCGGCTTGGCTTTCAGTGCTAACCGTCACAGGATTTTGCTTAGCTAGGTGCTTTTGATGCCACGAGCGTAGGGTTTCGGGTGTGCAGCCAAATTTGGGGGCGATGGCTTGGATGGCCGCCCATAATGAGGGATAATCTTTTTGTGATTCAATCAGTAATTCGACGGCTCTTTTCTTAACTTCTGTTGGGTATTTTTTGCTTTTCATAAGGGTATTGTCTCAGAGTTTTAGGTCTCCGACAATCCCGGGACGGTTCACTAACATTGTTAGCTTACCAGCCATATTTTATCAGGAACCCTTGTTATAACAGTGTTCTTTGGATAGAGACAGATGCTGGTATTTGGTTTTAATGACAAGAAGATGACAATATTATGCTGTTCCTAACGAACATGTAATATCCGTGTCATCTAGCTGTCAGCCACCATTTAGTATTCTAAATCAACGCCGCATAGAGGTTTGTCTCTGATACAGACCATCTCTACGAGCAACATTTGCAGTCTGAAAAGTATTTTTTGAAAAAATATGGTAGCGATCGTGATACAAATGCTGAAGCCATATTAAATGAATATATCGCGCATTAAAATCTAAAGCGGTAAGAATGACAGCATTGTAATCTTAACGTCATCTACCAGTCAGAATGATTAATGTATCATTTAGGCTAGTTTAACAGCTATTGAACTCAATAGTCTTTAATCCAAACAATAGGAGTTAATCATGTCACAATTTAAATTACTGTCTAAATCAATCGCAATGACGGCCATCGCTCTTGTCGTATCGACCTCAGCTATGGCGCATGACCCTAAAATGCATGCTGAAAAAGATCAAATGAACTGTGAAAAGATGAAAAAGCATATGGATATGATGCAAAAAATGGATCATAGCAAGATGGACATGAGCGATCCTGCCATGAAAGCGATGATGGCTAACATGGGTAAAATGAAACAAATGTACCAAAAACACTGCGTTACTAACGACAGTAAATCTTAAAAATTTTAGCTCTGTTAAATAGCAGTCAACACTTAACGGAAATAAATTTTTAGAGACCTTTGCACAAACCAGCGACCATCTCTCGACACCAATTTCAAACTCAACTAAAAACTGGAATTGGTGTTAAAGAAGTGAAGAAAGTCACCGAATTGGCATAAAAGCCTCCTAAATTGCCGTAAATTAACGTCTATTGGCTAGTTTTACCAACCGATAGACACAATAACCCTAAGCGACCCCATATTTTCGCTTCAAGCCTAGGGCAGTTTTTAAATTATGCAC
>NZ_JCADBW010000032.1:0-20391 GCF_059264685.1 Faucicola sp. SE7633
ATGGATGAAACAGGATTTTATCAAAGGCAATACTACACCCGCAGTTGGTCGCCTATTGGCAAACCTTGTTATGCCAAAATTGAAGCTAACAAGGGAAAACGCTTAAACTTAATCGGAGCAATGCGACTAAATGATTTTAAAGTTATTGCTCCTGTTATCTTTGAAGGTAGTTGTAACCGTGTGATAGTTGAAAATTGGCTACACACATTAGCACAATCTTTGCCAAAAGATGAAAATGGGCATTATCCAAAACGTGTATTGGTGTTGGATAATGCTAGATTTCATCATGGTGGCGATTTAAAGCAAATTGCCGAACTTTATAATATTGAACTGATGTACTTACCGCCTTACTCACCTGAACTTAATCCAATTGAGCAGTTGTGGGCAGTCATCAAGCAAAAGGTTCGTTTAACGCTAAGCAATTTTGATACGCTTAAGGAATGTGTTGAAAGTTGCTTGGTATAATTCGGTTTTGACTATACAAGCCCAAAAGCACAAACACCGTTGCAAAGCTTAGTAAAATAATTGGCTGTTGGAGCATATTCATCAAGCCAAGCGATTGCCCAAATACTGCAACCAATGCCCCCACTAATCCATAACTGGTTGCTACACCCACACCATAGCTACCTGTTAATAACAAGCCTTTTTTAGCAGAAGGACTATGCTGACGTGCCACAATATTCACCACGATAGGTAGCATTGGTAGTACACATGGCGTAAATGATAAACCCAACCCTGCCAAAAATAACAATAGTAATGCCCAGCCTGTATGCCGACTCAATCCAAAAATATCATTGTCACCCTGTGAGGGATGTTGAGCTGTGATGTCGGTCGTGATAGGTGGCGAGAGTGGGGCCTTGTCTGTGATAACAGGAGTGGTATTATTGGGCGATGGACGTAGGGTCGTAGGCACAGCACTAGCGGCTTGTGGCGTGATAGGCTGTAAGGTGAAATTTACTTTTTCAGGAGGGTAACATAGTCCCATCTTAGCACAGCCTTGCCACTTCACAATAGCAGGCTGTGCTTGCATAGGTTTTAATACAGAAAGTGTCGTTTTAGCAGTAAAGCTTTTATCAATAATAGGTACACGCCCGAAACTGGGGTCATTCACAAACGTGGCAGTTTGGTCAAAAACCAAAGGTGTGGCATTCACACCTTGAGGTAATTCAAGTTTGAGCTTATCTTGATATACAAAATAGCCATCTTTGACATCTGCCTGAATAGTGAGCTGATTACCTTGCTGGGTCGTTGTTATCGCAAATGCCTCTTGAACGGGCAACGGTTTGGATGGATTGGTCGTATTGGCGTTATTTGAACTAAAAATATCAGACAAATTTATAGCATGGGCTGGAGTTACCTTGATAGCTATGATAAAAACAATAGCTAATAGTTGAACTAACGAAATAAAATAACTTCGTTGATAGGAGGAAATTATATTTTTAGTTATCATATTGCTGGCACTTATAACTCATATCTTGATTCGTATTTTCGGTTTGTAGCTTAATTGAGTTTATAGATATTATTTAAGCATCTATCATAGGTGGTTCTCGACGTTTAGCTTCCAAAAAAAAGCTATCTATCAATACCAATACTACGCCAAGATTAATCGCCACATCCGCCAAATTAAAAATCGGGAAGTTCCACACATTCGCATAGTGCACATGTAGAAAATCAACCACATAGCCTAAACGCACCCTATCCATCAAGTTACCTAACGCCCCTGCCATTATCAATGCCAATCCTGCTGATAACACCCCTGTATCACGGGGTAAACGCCTTAAATAGACAATAATAAATCCACATACGCCAAATGCTAACCCACTAAAAAAGAAACGTTGCCAACCGCCTTGGTCAGCAAGAAAGCTAAAGGCAGCTCCATAGTTATGGGCTAGGGTAAAGTTAAAGATTGGCTCAATGACCGATACTGTTTGGTATAACTGAAAGTTATTTTCAACATATACCTTGGAAAGTTGGTCAATCCCAACCACCAACGCACTTAAGCCATACCATAGCCAAGCAGTTTGGGGATTTTTAATATCACTTAAGGTGTTTTTCGACGGCTGCATAACAACTCGATAAATTTAGGTATTAGGTAAATGACGACTTAACGAACTCTTTATGGTTTGGCTGTGGTTTTGACTTCATTGGCAACCATTGCCTGTAACCCATCGGGTGATAGTTTAGTTAGCAACTTGCCATTGACATAGTAAGTCGGTGTACCTGAGATTTTAATAGTTTTGGCATCGTCCATGTCTTGTTTCAGTACTTGGTTAATTTTATCACTATTCATACTGGCACGAGCTTTTTGTTCATCAAGCCCAGCCTTGATAGCCGCTTGCCAAGCCGCTTTAACTGTTTCGTCGTCATGCCACTGCGGTTGGGCTTCAAATACCGCTGCTAAAACTGGTTCGTATATACCCTGTTCTTTGGCAGTTTCTAAAATACGAGCCACTTGTTCAGAGCCTTTATGAAATAAGGTGTAACGTAGCACCAGCCTTACCTTACCATTATGCTCATTGATGATTTGTTTAACATACGGATTCATTGCCCGACACGCCTCACATGAAGGGTCAAAAAACTCTACTATAGTTACAGGGGCATCTACCTTACCAATAATAGGTGAATGCGAGCGTACTAAGGTATCTGTAGCGACTTGCTTGGCAGTAATAGTATCAGATTCGCCTTGTGGTGTAGATTGGGCATTAGTTGTAGTGGGAGTTTGGCTATTATTTGAATTAGTGGTGGTTTGTTGTCCACAAGCAACCAACGTGGCTGAAAGAGCAAGTAGCGTAGTCACTAGGGTAAGTGTAGTTTTTTTCATGAAAAATTCCTTATAGACGAGTAGCCATTTTTAGTTAAAATTTTGATTAAATAATTAAATGGATATACCACATTAGCGTTTATCCACAAAGTCCATACGTTGAATTCGCATGGCATTGATAATGGCTAATAAAGCCACACCCACATCAGCAAATACTGCCTCCCACATCGTCGCCACACCGCCAGCACCCAATATTAGTACAATAGCTTTGACCACAAATGCCAAGGTAATATTTTGCCAAACAATTTTACGGGTTTGTTTGCCAATATTAATCGCCATTGGAATTTTTGATGGTTTATCATCTTGAATGACCACGTCAGCGGTTTCAATTGTGGCATCACTGCCTAAGCCTCCCATAGCAATACCCACATCACTTAAAGCGACGACAGGAGCATCATTCACTCCATCTCCCACAAATGCCACGGTTTGTTTTTTATTGGCTTTATTAGAAGGTTGGTCTTTGATAGTTTTTAAGTGGGTTACTTTATCATCAGGCAATAAATCACCGAAATAACGTTCAATGTGTAACTTGTCGGCGACTGACTTTACTACGGCGGTTTTATCACCACTTAACATTGTAGTCGTGACCCCAAGCTGTTTTAAGGTATCAACGGCATGAGAAGCATCTGCTTTGATTTGGTCGGCAATGGTAAGAAAGCCCACATATTGCCCTGCATACGCCATAACGATGACAGTATCAATACTTTGAGCCACTTCGCTAGGATATTGAATATTAAATTTATCCAATAATTTTGCATTTCCTGCTAAAAAAGATTGCCCCTTGATACTAGCGGTTAAACCATACCCCGCAATCTCCTGCACATTGTCTAGGGCAATCGTGCTATCGACTTGCCCAACATACTCGTGGACTGCGGTAGCTATGGGATGCGTAGATTTGCTTTCTATAGCATTTAGATAGCCTAGCATCATATTTGGGTCAAAGGCTGGCTCAATGTTTACCTCTTGGACTTTGAACACCCCCTCAGTCATCGTTCCCGTTTTATCCATCACCACATTGTCAATGGTCGCTAGGGTATCTAAAAAATTACTGCCCTTAAATAAAATTCCATTACGGCTACCTGCCCCAATACCACCAAAATAGCCAAGCGGAATCGAAATCACCAAAGCACAAGGGCAAGATATGACTAAAAATACCAAAGCCCGATACAGCCAATTACTAAACACATAATCAGCCACAAAGAAATAGGGTACAAGGGTAATAGCAATCGCTAAGGCAACTACTATCGGGGTATAAATTTTGGCAAACTTACTGATAAAAAGCTCAGTCGGGGCTTTTTGGCGGGTCGCATCTTGCACTAAGGCTAAAATTTTAGACAGCTTGGAATCTTGATAAGCAGTCGTAACTCTAATTTGCACCACATTTTGTAAATTAATCATCCCTGCCAATACCACATCGCCTTGACGTTTGGTATCGGGTTTACTTTCCCCTGTCAAAGCCGAGGTATTAAATGAAGCGGTATCAGAAAGTAAGACCCCATCCAGTGCTAGCTTTTCACCTGCTTTTAGCTGAATAATTTGTTCGACACCCACGGATATAGCTTTAACAATGCTGGGTTGGTTATTTTCAATGATGGTGACCTCATCAGGACGTTGGTCAAGCAAAGCTTTGATATTTCCCTTTGCACGTTGTACTGCCATTGCTTGAAAGATTTCCCCTATAGTATAAAAAAGCATGACGGCAACACCCTCGGGGTATTCGCCAATGGCAAATGCCCCAATGGTCGCAATACCCATCAGAAAAAATTCTGAAAACCAATTGCCAGACTTGATACTTTCAAAAGCCTCTCTTAACACAGGAAAGCCCACAGGAATATAAGCAATGGCATATACAATAAAGCGTGGTATTTCCGTGAACCATACAGGTTTTATCACATGGTCAAGCACTAGCCCAATGGCTAATACCACAAAGGCAATTATCGCTGGTAAGAAAAGCTGAAACGTGGTTTTGTCACCTGTGTCATGCGACTGGTCATGCCCATCTTCATTACTGTGACCCTCATGGTTGCCATGGCTAGCGGTTATGATTTTTTCTTCCTCGTCGGTACAGCAACAATTTTTTGACATACGACACCTTTCTAATGGTTTTATTAAAGATTACCTGTTACTATAAACCCTGTAGTCACTACAGGGTCAAGTAATAATAATCCAAGTCATACGAAAAGGTCACTTATGTCTATATTTAAAATCAGCGAGTTAAGTAAAAAAACAGGGATTAATATCGAAACTATCCGTTACTATGAGAAAATTGGGGCGATAAATAAAGCCAGTCGAGGCGAAAATGCGTACCGCTATTTTAACCAGCATGCTATTGAACAATTAGAATTTATTAAAACCTGTCGTTCATTAGGTTTTACAATGCAAGAAATTAAGGCTTTTAATCAACTTAAGCAAAATCCCAACCAAAGCTGTGTGATAGCGGATAAGCTAGTTGCTAGCCATTTGGCACAGATTGAACAAAAAATACAGCAATTACAAACTATTCGAGCCTTATTACACACAATGAGCAATTGTCAACAAGATTCTGTCGATAAGTGCAAAGTAATTCATTCATTACAATTCGCACCCACTTTAATAGAAGAAGGAATTAAACTATCTACGACAGAGCTAGAGGCAATACGGTAGAGGTAACATATAATACTTGGGTATCTATATGTAGCTCATAATAGGACAGCTTACTGCCAATTCTTACTTAAGATTTCGGCTCAATCTTTTCCCCGTCTTCCTTGACAAAAGTTTGAGTTAAAGGCATATCAATCAAATCTAGCACCACCTCAGACGGACGGCACAGCTTAACCCCTTGCTTTTTACCATTTTCAGCTACCACGATTGGGCGGTTGATTAAGATTGGCTCGGCTAACATGGCTTGGATAATGTCATCATCAGTCAAATTAGGGTTATCTAACCCACGTTCGGAAAATGGTTCAACATTGACCCGCAGTAATTGCCTAGGCGTAATCCCCATTTTGGCAATCAAATCACGCAGGGTTGGCTCGGTAGGCGGATTTTCCAAATAGTGAATAACCGTTGGCTCAATGCCTTGATGTTTAATAAAAGCGAGGGTATTGCGTGAGGTACCGCAGTTTGGGTTGTGGGGGAATCTTGCGCTTGGGTTTGTTGGTTGCCATTTTAATGTCCATTTACTGAAAATCATGGACATTATCTCGCTTCATCTAAGAGTGCAGTAGAGGGGATGGTCGGGGGCTTACTAAGCAAGGATGGATACCGTTCAACTACCCACAGCTCCATGCTATACGCCTCTTAGCTATTGGTAGTTACGTTAGACCAGAAAGGCTTATAGAACTAAATATTTTTATCAATGATGGTCAGCCACAAGCAGTACGTTTTAAGAAACAACAACGTCAACCGACTAGCCCGTATGACTTCGTACTAATTGATCCTAATAAGTGGCAACAATACGAGCCATTACAGCGTTTTTATAAATATCTACCCAAACGTCCTTATTGCAGTAACTGCAAGGACAGCCAAGCCTTTATTTTAGATAAAGATAAGGCGATGAGGTTAAGCTATATCCAACCTAACCACCCTTTGTTTGCCCAGTGTTTAGCGTTTGATGTTGATGACTTGAAAGGGCGGTCAGCTTGGACAGCTTGGAAAGACTACAATCTACCCCCGCCTAACATTATTGTCAAAAATCCCCTTAAAGACAGTTGTCATTACATTTATTTGCTCAGAGTACCCGTGACCAATGCCAGAGATTTAACACAGCGAGCAGTCAAGCACCTAGATGCTATTCATAAACGTATGCGTGTTTTGATTCAAGCTGATTTGTCTTTCTGTGGCAGTCGCATAAAGAATCCATTTTCAGCTAAACATGATACCTTTGTTAGCGGTGCAGAGCCGTACACGCTTGAACAGCTTGCCGAAAATCTAGACCTATATACTGATGTATATTGGGAGGAAATCAACGCAGAGCGAGCCAAAGACAAAGAGCGTAAAAAGTTATCTATTGATGAATTACATGGCTATTTGGGGCGTAATCACGCTATCTTTGATAAAGTGAGATTTATTGGATATCGTAACTCACATTTATCATTTAATCAGTTATACAAGTTATTGCTTGTCGAGTGCCAGCAATACAATGCAGAGTATTACAGCAGCGACCCTTTGCCGCACAACGAGCTGACACACATCGCTAGGTCAATTACACGCTTTTGCAAGTCAAGTCTCTTCGGTCAATACAACGAAAAATCAACCGCTAAATTTAGCAAGCTTCAAGCATTTAGAGCCAACCGAGCCAATGCCCAGGGTGCTAATTCTAAGGGCGGTCAAGCACGCTCAGCGACTTATGCTCCCAAACGTACCTTAGCTGATGAGATGAGTAAACAGGGGCTTAAAAACAGCGTGATTGCTCAGACTTTAAACGTAACCACTAAAACACTTAGAAATTGGGGAATTTTTGCCAAAAAATCCTAGCCCTAAAAAAGAGAAAGTGCCGCCGTAATCAGATATTAGCCCCGTAGGGGTTGTTCTTACTCTTTATAGCGAATCCGTTAGATTACCTTTATTAAACTAATTAGCCATTGGTGGCCGCGAGTCATCTATTGACGCCGCCGCCACGATTGATGATAGCAGTAATGAGCGCGCACTTGAGCGTTTGAATAAATCTATCAAGAATAAAGTGCCGCAAGTTCGTGATGTAATCGAACAAATTAATGCAGAAATGCACCGTGAGCAAGCCAAACCATTAGGGGCTGACAGATTAGCCAGAAATGGTGGAAGCTATTATGAGATTATTGTTGAAGTTAATGAGACGGGCGTTTATCAACAAGTCGGAAATACAGTTGTATCGCATGATTAATAGCCGCTGTAGATATCACGTCCGAAAACCTTCAGGACCAATTGGCTCAATGGCAGCATTACTATAATTGGCTAAGACCTCATTGAGGGTCGGCTGGGATTCGTGTAAAATTCCGCAAAATAAGAAGTAAATAATTGTTTTTAAATTTTTTATTTAATATTTCTCTTTATCCACTGCACTACCCGAATTAGCTTTACGATGTAAATTTTGGGGTGAAATTTACTCCACCAATGCCTTGAAGTTCGTTTTGCTCATAAAATCGCGCAATTCACCTAAAATGGAGTCCTGCGCTTCCAACTTGGCATTTGCAGTTGCTAATTCTAGCTGAAGACCATGCACTTTAGCGCTGAATGATTCCATTTGATTTGTTGCTTCAACCAGTTGATCATTTTGATTTGCGATCATGATTTCTCTATCTACAAGTTGAACTTCCAACACTTTACTATGTTGCTCATTGGCTTGTAGTTGCTGAGCCAGTCGCTGATTCTTATGTAACTCATCGCTCAAGCCTCTTTAAGCATGGGATAAATCTGCGGCCAAACGCGTACTCTCTTGATTCAATTTGGTTGATTCATCTTGTTTGATGATGACTGTCTGCTGTACTTGACGCAGTTCTGCTTGTAATTGCTGTATCTGTAGCTCATGGCGTCGTTGATCTTGCTCTCGTTGCTCTTTAACGGATTGGCGGTAGTGTTCTAAAGCATCTCGTGCGTGCTGGTGTTTTTCTTCAAGTGACTGACGATGCGCCTCATTCTCGGCCAGACGATCATTCAAGTCGGCAACTTGTTGCGTTAACGTATGACGAGCTATCGTTTCCTTTTGTAGGGCAATATGCGTTTCGTGATGAGACGACTTTTCCTGAAGCAGAGTGCTTTCTGACAGCCGCACTCGATTACCCAATGCTTCAATTTCAGTATGTAAAGCTAATAATTGTTCAGCATGTTGTTGATCCTTTACGGTACTTTCAGCACGTATTTCATTGACTTGAACATTAGCCTCATCTTGCAATTGGCTAGAGAGTCTCGAAATGAGATTCTGTAAAGCCTCACTGATGTCAACTTTGTGTCTAGTGGCTCCGCCGTCCTCCTCTTCAAGCTCTTTCAAATACTTATGAATGGTCGTTTTTGACCCTGTATTGCCGAGTTCTACGCGCACCGCATCGACGGAGGGGTATTTACTTTGTGCCAGTAAAGACTCACGAGCCTTCTTAACTTCAGATTTATACAGTCCCGTGCGCGCCATAACAGCACTCCCACTCTATAGTGTAATATATTACATACCACGTAATTAACCCGAATTCGGTATAAGAATTAATATAAATATTTGATATTTATAAATATTTTAGTACAACAGCACCTTCATATCAAAAGAATTTGCCTTTCTAGTCAAAAAATCTGTGCGTTTTGTAGCAAAAATATCAGTAAAGTATGATTATAATTCTTGCTATTTGGTGCTTTGAATAGAAATGATAGCATTTCTTATATCGAACTCAGGTTAATTACATACTAACAATTTCAATTAATCAAGTTATTTTTGGATGATAAATGACACAGATAACTAGCCGTTATCCTGTGTTATGGCGTTTTATATAAATAAGATGGGAGTTTTTATAAGAAATATTACATGCTGCCAAAGACTTCTTTAATTTGTTGCTTGACCTACTGCCGACAAATGCCTAGCCAGTTTACGCCCCAATTCATATGCTTCTTGGACAGTCACTATTTCAACTCGTGGGTGCTCTAAAGCCCAGTCGTGAGCTACACGGCTGGAGGCAAAAAAATGTACATGACAGCAAAATGATAAACGAATATCAGTTTTATTCTGCGGAAGTATCAGTGATACCACGGCATCAGATGGAGTGATGTCCAACACCTCATCGGGTGTAACAGTAAGCAATATAGGCACGCTGGTGCTCGCACAACGTGAATGCACATAAGCGGTTTGATTAAGCAGCGGTGGAAAAATCAAGGTATCGAGTGCGCACCATGTGTATAGCCGTTGGCCATTAATTTCAACGGTGTGCATGGTTTCGCGTTGCGTGAGACCATACCCGACAATATCTCCCGTATTGTCATATTCGATACCAGGAATTTCTTTAAGTATCGACGCTAATTGCTCAAGGTCGCAATTTAAAGCCGTTGCCAGGATTGTGGGTGAAACTGATTGCCCTTTAATCAGTTCATGCAGCAATACACTAAATAGACTTGCTAAGTTTTTAGGCTGATTGGCTGGGATGAGACGATTGGCAATCTCTGTAACGTAGCGTGTGATATCCATAATTGTTCCCTTTACCCCGCGCAGCACGAAAGCTGCTTCACATCCTTGGAGAAAGTCTGCGCCGCGAGCTTCAGTCCCTCGACCATCGTCAGGTAGGGGAACAACTGGTCAGCCAATTCCTGAACGGTCATGCGGTTACGTATCGCAAGCGCTGCCGTTTGAATTAGTTCGCCCGCTTCAGGTGCCACAGCCTGTACGCCAATGAGTCGTCCGCTACCTTCTTCGATGACCAATTTGATGAAGCCGCGCGTGTCGAAGTTGGCGAGCGCACGCGGTACGTTATCCAGCGTAAGTAGGCGGCTGTCGGCCTCAATCCCGTCGTGATGCGCTTCCGCTTCGCTGTAGCCCACGGTAGCGACTTGTGGATCGGTGAACACCACCGCTGGCATAGCTGTTAGATTGATTGCAGCATCACCGCCTGTCATATTAATGGCCGCACGGGTGCCAGCGGCGGCGGCTACATAGACAAATTGTGGTTGATCCGTACAGTCGCCAGCGGCATAAATGTGTGTGGCACTGGTACGCATGCCTTTGTCGATGACGATAGCTCCTTGCGCGTTGACGGCAACACCTGCCATATCCAATGCCAAGCTGCGCGTGTTCGGTGTTCGGCCCGTGGCGACCAATAGCTTATCGGCACGTACTTCGCTGTGTCCCGTGGTAAGTACAAATTCACCATCCTGATGTACGACGTTGCTGGTTTGCGTGTGTTCCAGCACCGTGATCCCTTCGGCACGGAAGGCGGCGGTGATCGCTTCACCGATAGCGGGGTCTTCACGAAAGAACAGCGTACTGCGTGCCAGAATCGTGACTTGACTACCTAATCTGGCAAATGCCTGAGCCAGTTCCAGCGCGACTACAGACGAACCAATCACAGCCAAGCGTTTGGGAATGGTGTCACTGACCAAGGCTTCGGTGGAAGTCCAGTACGGCGTGTCTTTCAAGCCAGCGATGAGCGGAATGGATGGACTGGCACCCGTGGCGATCAGGCAGCGATCGAATGCCACAACGCGCTCATCGCCGTCATTCAAGCGCACGATGAGACTTTGGCCATCCTTGAAACTGGCCACGCCGTGTAGCACGTTGATGGATGAATTACTTTCTAAAATACCCTCGTATTTGGCGTGACGTAGTTCATCAACACGAGTCTGCTGCTGGCTCAGAAGTTTACGGCGATCAATCACTGGTACAGTCGCGGCGATACCATCGTCGAACGAACTTTCGCGGCGCAAATGGGCGACATGGGCAGCACGAATCATGATCTTGGACGGTACGCAGCCGACATTGACGCAAGTGCCACCGATGATGCCGCGCTCAATCAGCGTGACCGTCGCGCCTTGTTCGACGGCCTTTAGCGCTGCCGCCATTGCAGCGCCGCCACTACCAATGACGGCGATATGTAGCTCTTCGTGCTTCTCTGTTGGCGCGGCATCTACGAGTGTGGTCTTGTAGCCGAGTCCTGCTACGGCAGCGATCAGTGCAGGCAGAGATGTGCTTGGCTCGGTTGCAAGTTGCGCCGTACCCTTGGCGTAGGACACATCCACTGACTGCACGCCTGCCACTTTATTCAAAGCTTCCTTGATATGCACTGCGCAAGATTCGCAGGTCATGCCTGTAATTCGCAATTGGGTCATGTGATTGCTCCTGTGGTTTTGATGGCAACGGTTAACTCCGCCGTTCGCAATTTATTCATAGATTGTAGTTATCAGGCTGCACCACCCAGTCAGACTGACGAATGTAATGACCTCGCCAGTCTGACAATCAGCAGCAAATCCCACCGACAATCAGAAGCGTTACAACACTGGCGATTGTAACGATGATGATGAGATCGGTTTTCTTCGAGATCAGCCATGCTTTCACTTTTATGCCCCCAAGCTGTTGCCTTTCCAGAGATTTCTACTGTTTGACAGTTGATGGATAGCCAGCGTCCTCGGTTGCCTTGGTTAGCTTCTGGATATTGGTCTTCGCATCATCGTAGCTAACGATGGCTTCGCGTTTCTCGAAGACGATGCCTACTTTGCTGACACCATCGACTTTGGTGAGCGCCTTCTTTACAGTGATTGGGCAGGCTGCACAGGTCATACCTGACACAGAGAGCGTGACGGTTTGAGTGGTTGCCAATGCAGGGGAAACAGCGGCTGCAAGAACCATAGAAACTAACAACTTTTTCATGATGAACTCCAGTCTAATAGAAAAATGGTACGACATAAGGAAAACCAAGTGCGATCAGTACCAGTACAGATACTCCCCAGAAAATGATCTTGTACGTGGTTCGTACCTGTGGGATCGCGCAGACTTCGTCTGGCTTGCAGGCTTGTACTGGTCGGAAAATTCGCCGCCAAGCGAAAAACATCGCCACCAGTGCCACGCCGATGAAAATCGGGCGGTACGGTTCCAATGCGGTTAAGTTCCCGATCCAAGCACCACTGAATCCCAATGCGACCAGAATCAGTGGACCTAAACAACAAGTAGATGCAAGGATCGCTGCCAATCCGCCAGCGAAAAGAGCACCGCGTCCATTTGGTGATTTAGACATAAGTTTCTCGTTTCAAATCTTGAGTGGATAGCGTAAGATTACCTCCGTAGTTATGTACGGAGTCAAGTGGTATGCGAGATATTTTGGAGAACTTAACCATAGGCTCTTTTGCCAAGGTAGCTAAGGTCAATGTGGAGACCATTCGGTTTTACCAACGCAAAGGCTTATTGCCTGAGCCAGATAAGCCTTACGGCAGTATTCGTCGATATGGTGAGGCTGATGTGGCGCGAGTGAGGTTTGTAAAATCAGCCCAACGATTAGGCTTTAGTCTGGATGAAATTGCTGAATTACTCAGATTGGACGATGGTACCCACTGCGATGAAGTTAGTCAACTGGCCGAACACAAGCTCCAAGACGTCCGTGAAAAAATGGCCGATCTAACGCGTATGGAAGCAGTGCTGTCTGAGCTTGTATGTGCCTGCCATGCACAGGGGGAAAACGTTTCATGCCCGCTAATTGCAGCACTCCATGGAGAGTAATATCTCTTTCAATCCTAGAATTTAGTAGTCGATAAATTAGCAAACCTTCAACGATTGCTAATAAGAATATCAGGTGAGTATCCGTGACTAAACTAGATCAATATGTTCATGCCGCGACACGTGATAATACTCGTCGCAGTTATCAATCTGCTATTCGGCACTTTGAAACTGAATGGGGTGGCTTTCTACCTGCAACTGCCGATGGTGTTGCACGATACTTAGTTGATCATGTGGGATTGTTGTCGATCAATACACTAAGGCAACGGCTGGCTGCATTAGCGCAGTGGCATCTTGATCAAGGCTTTCCTGATCCCACAAAAGCCCCTATTGTGCGCAAGGTATTTCGCGGCATTCAAACCCTTCATCCCGCACAAGAAAAGCGAGCAAAACCATTTCAAATTGAGCAATTAAGGCTGGTTATAAATTGGCTTGATCAATCTATTGAATCGGCTAGACTTACGGATAGCCATGGCGACGTATTACGACATACCCGCAATAAATCCATGCTCTTACTTGGATTTTGGCGTGGCTTCCGTGGTGATGAACTGACACGGTTGCACGTGGAACATGTTGAAATCGTCCCAAATGAAGGGATGATCTGTTTTTTTCCTCAAACCAAAGGAGATCGCCAACTTAAAGGTACTCGTTTTAAAGCACCTGCATTATCTCAATTATGGTAAGCCCCCGACCATCCCCCTATTGAGATGGTTTCCAGCAATGTGGTAGCAGCTCATCAATCTGGCTATCAGGATGCGTCGGCAGACGTCTCAGCACATCCGCCAAATACGCATACGGATCAAGCCCATTCAATCTAGCTGACTGGATGAGTGACATAACATTCGCCGCCCGCTGACCACTCTCAAGCGACCCTGCGAACAACCAATTCTTACGTCCGAGAGCCCAAGGGCGCATCTGATTCTCCGCCCAATTATTATCAATCGGCAAATTGCCATCATCCAAATAACGAGTTAATGCCGTCCAACGTTTCAAGCAATACTCAATCGCCTTGGTAATACTGGCATTCTTAGTCGTGCCTAACCTTTTCTCCTGTAACCACACAAGAAGCCTATCCGCAACTGGTTTAGCCTTATCCTGCCTGATTTGCCTAACGACTTGGGCATCTCTAGGCGTTGGTGATTGGTTTTTCTCAAACCGCTCATCAATCTCACGTTCAACGGCATACAGCGATTGAAACAGTTCTAGTGCCTCAATACTAATAAGACTCTGCCCTGTCACATGCAGCTCATGAAACTTACGTCTGGCATGAGCCATACAACCCACTTCAATCACCCCTCGCCCAAATAATGGCTTATAGCCGTTATAGCCATCACAGACCAGTTTGCCCTTAAAGCCCTGTAGAAAAGCATTGGGATACTCACTACCCCGACCTTGGGCAAAATCATACACCACCGCTTTGATTGGGCTGTGTTGTAGTGTTACATACGCCCACACATAGCCTTGCTTTAACTTGCCTTTAGCATCTTTCATGCCATAGCCATTTAACACTTTGACTGGGGTTTCATCGGCATGCACAATTGGCTGGGTTAGCATTATTTTATGCAAACGTTTAACTAAAAAACCAAGCTGTACCCCACAGCGTCCGACCCAATCGGCTAAGGTTGAATCGGATAAATACACCCCGCTTCGCTGATAAATCAGGCTTTGGCGATATAGGGGCAAATGGTCAGCGTATTTACTGATAAGCACATGAGCCAGTAGCTCAGGCGTGGCAATGCTTTTATCAATGATTTGAGGCTCGGTTTTGGCTTGAACCAGCTTCCCACGGTTACACGCAGCGTTACGGCAGGTGTATTTGGGATAAACATGACGCTCACGGTAAAACTGCTTTGGTACAAAGCCAAGTTTGTCTTGAACATCTTGACCAATTTGCGTCATTTGACAGCCACATTCACAGGTGGTTGACGGTGGTTCGTGGATGATGGTGTGAATGTCGAGGTTATCAGGGATAACGATGCGTCTTTGTCGTTTGGGTTTGGTTGGTTTTTCTGATGATGTACCTAATTGGTTATCCGACTTTTCTTCAAGTTCTTGAGTAGTAAGCGTTTGAGCATCAATCGGCTTGTTAGCAAGCAGTTTGGCTCGCTCGTCATTACTAAGATTGGCTAAGAAGTTGTCATGGGCTTGTTCAAGCGATGCCAGGTCTTCTAGGGCGGTTTCTTGGTTTAAGTGGGTTTGTTTGGGCGTTAAGCCTTCGCTTTTTTGCCCGAATAGACGATGAATAAGACGTTGCTGTTTGGCAATGGCGTCAATGAGTGCTTGGTTGATGCGAGCAAGTTCGGCTTCGTAGTGCTGCCTTTGCGCATCGATTTGTTTCTCGTATTGTTGTTTGAGTTGCGCTGCTTGCTGTTGGTATCGTTGTTCTAGCTGTTGTTGCTGTTCGGCTAGCTGTCGCTGATGGTCAATCGCTTGTTGTTTTTGTTGTTGTTCAAGTAGTGAGATTTTCGCCAGTAGTTGAGCGTATATAGGGTCTTGGGGTAAGTCGGGTGAGTGGGCAGCGGTCATGGCAGTAGTTTGCCATAACCGCTATCGGTTGTCAGCTAACGGGCGGTGATAGTTAAAATTTAGCGGGTTTATGATAAAGGCAGGTTAGGTCAGCGGTGTGAGTATGTCTTTGCTTAGGTTGTGCCAAGGCAAACCACTAATCAGGGCGTTGAATTGCTCGTGGCTGATGGTGAGTCCTGTGGTTGAGTTGGTCAGGCTGTGATGTCGCATGAGGCGTTCGCCAAGTCCGTGAAATTTGCTGTCGTCAAGTGTTCGGGTGCATAGCCAAATGCCCAGTCCATCATGAATGAGTATTTTTAGCCGGGTGCCTGTTTTGTTGTAAAATAGGTAGGCACAGTGTGGGCGGATGCCTGGGTGGTGCTGTAGGATAAAGGCGAGTAACTTGTTGCTGCCACACCGCATGTCCATGGGTGCGGTGGATAGCCAAATTTGTTGGGGGTTGACAAGGGGATTCATTGTAGCCCCCGTAGTAGTTCGATAAGGCTGTGATTGTCGATTTGGTCGATAGTGAGTTTTATGGGCATTGTGTTGTGAGTGGGGATTTGTAGTTCTATACGTATTAACTGGACATTTAAAAAAAGACCTTCACCTACAAAGAATCCGACCCCGTAAAACAGCAAGGTTTTAGCGTATGTTTAGCTATCATGGCTTTTTGGTTTGGTCTGACCAACATCCTATTTATGGATGAAACAGGCTTTTACCAAAGACAAAGCTATCATCGTAGCTGGTCACCGGTTGGCACACCTTGCTATGCTAAAATGGATGCCAATAAAGGCAAACGCTTAAATCTTATTGGTGCAATGAGTATGGCTGAATTTAAACTGATTGCACCTGTGACCTTTGAAGGTGGGTGTAAGCGTGATACGGTAGAAAATTGGCTTCACACGCTTGGTCAATCTTTGCCTAAAGATGAACTCGACAGCTATCCACAGCGTTTTTTAATCATGGATAACGCGCGTTTTCATCGGGGTGGTGATTTAAAACAGATTGCCGAAGAATACAACTTAACGTTACTGTACTTACCACCTTATTCTCCTGAGTTAAATCCTGTGGAGCATAAGTGGGCGGTGGTTAAGCGAAAGGTAAAACTCTCGATTAATGACTTCGATTCGCTTCATGATTGTGTTAAATACCGTTCAGTTTAATTTAGGGTTTACTATATTTACTTGGAAGATAAGTTTATGAAAAAATGTCTAAGAAGCTAATGTTTCTTAGACATTTCAACTGTATTAAATGCGTAGGTTAATGACCAAACACAATATTCACATCCTCAGATTTATCATGTACCCCAAAGCGGTCAACCAAGGTTTTGCTCGCTTCATTGAAGCCAATCACTTCGACATTCACGCCTTGCTTGCGGTATTTTAGTACCACTTTATCGAGTGCCGACACTGCTGTCACATCCCAAAAATGAGCATGGGTCAAATCAATACTCACTGCCTTAATCTGCGGATTGGTAAAATCAAACTGAGCCAAAAAATCATCAGCCGACGCAAAAAACACTTGCCCAATTACCGCATAACCCAAACTAGTCGCATCGCCTGTGGGCAATACTCGCACCGACAGATAACGACCGATTTTATTGGCAAAAAATAACGCCGACAATAAAACACCCGCAAACACACCTAAGGCTAAATTATGGGTATAAACCACAATCGCCACCGTTACCAGCATCACCACATTAAAACCAACGGGGTGAGTTTTTAATTCTTTAATTGATTGCCAGTTAAACGTACCAATCGACACCATAATCATCACCGCCACCAACGCAGGCATGGCAATGACCTTGAGTAAATCGCTTAAAAACACCACCATCAATAGCAAAAATACACCCGCCAAAAACGTCGATAATCGTGTACGACCGCCTGATTTGACGTTAATCACCGATTGCCCAATCATGGCACAGCCTGCCATACCGCCAAGTAAGCCGCTTGCGATATTGGCAATACCTTGACCTTGGCACTCTTGGTTTTTATCACTGTCGGTTTCGGTCATCTCATCCACGATGGTCGCTGTCATCAACGATTCAAGCAAACCCACTGCCGCTAGGCTCAACGAATACGGCAAAATAATCATTAAAGTTTCAAGGTTTAAAGGAATATCAGGCAACAAAAATACAGGTAGCGTATCAGGTAATTGCCCCATATCGCCCACTGTCCACACCTCAATGCCCATAAAATAAGTAAGCGCGGTTAAAGTCACAATCGTCACGAACGGCGAGGGAATCAGCGAGCCAATTTTTGGAATACGGGGAAATAATTGACTTCCTCCCCTCCCTAAAGTGAGGGGATTCCTTCTACAAGACGGTCAAGCCCGACCGCAAGAATGTTCCGACTGGCGTTAATATCTCTATCATGCCATGTGCCACACTTTGCACAAGTCCATTCTCTTATTCGCAAACCTGCGCTACCTTTTGGACTACTGGACATATCGCCACAGCACGAGCAAGTTTGGGTAGTGTATTTCTCATTTACGATTTCAAAACGGCAACCTGCATGCTTGCATTTGTAGGTCAGTTGGCGTTTGAGTTCAAACCAACCTGCGTCATATACGCTTTTGGCTAGTTTGCCTTTTTTACTGCTAAATTGACTGGTTTTAACGTCACCAACCACGATTAGCGCGTTATCTTTGACTAATCGGGTGGTGAATTTGTGGATGAGGTCTTGACGGGTATTTTTGATTTTGGCATGGATTGCCTTAACACGCTGTTTGTTTTTTGCTCGTTGGGCGATACTCAATTTTTTAGCCCATGCCTGTGTTTGTTTAATTTGTAGTTTATCGCCATTTGAGGCGGTGGCACTGTCTTTTAAGCCTAGGTCAATGCCTACACTACCAGTACCGCAAGCAGTTCTAGGGTATTCTTTGACGGTGATACACGCATACCATCGGTTACGGCTGTCTTGTACAATCTCGCAGGTGTTTATTTGATATAGGCTAAGATTGTAGCTATCCCATAGGTCGATGATAAGCTTTTGCCCTTTGGCTAAACTAAGCTGTAGGGTTGATTTTAAGCCTTTTTTACCCGTCTGATGGGTAGCTAGTAATTTGATTGCGGTTTGCTTAAATGGAATCCAACCTAGGCTTTTACGCTTTGAGTTTGGGTTGTTGGTTCGCCAGTTAAGTTTAGCCTTTTTGAATTGGCGTCGCGATTTGGCGTGAGTTTCGTTAATGGCTTGTATGGTTTGAGAATGCAAGCCAAGTAGTTCACCGCTACCTTTGGTGTATTCGTTTAGGTCATAGGCACTAAAGAATTTACCAGTACGTTGTAGGTATTTAAAACTCAAGTCATTGACATAGTTCCACACGAAATTGACCGAACCGCTTAGGCGGTTAAGCTTTGCTGTGTGTTTGTCTTTTATGCGTAGCTTGAGGGTTTTCATGGGGTTAGTTTAACATATTTAACAAGTTTCTGTGTGCAAGCATGGTTTCGGAGTTGCCTTATATCCACCGCCTAAAGTCGGTGGTTTTACGGCAACAGAGGATAAATAATTAAAAGCCCAGCGACTACAAGGGCATAAGTGTGCCATGTGGTATTGGTCAGCTCCGGCAGTTGTGCCATAAAAATCAAAATCGCCAACGCATTGACAAAGCCTATTACCACGGCTCGGGCGACGAACCGCATCAGCGAGCCAAGTTTCAGCCAACCTGCGATGATTTGGAACACCCCTGTCAAAATCGTGGCAGCCAGCAAATATTGCAACCCGTGTTCTTTCACCAATGTCACCATGACCAGTGCCATTGCCCCTGTCGCCGCCGAAATCATAGCAGGCCGACCACCAACAAAGCTAATCACCACGGCGATACAAAACGACGCATACAGCCCAATTTTGGGGTCAACGCCTGCAATAATTGAAAAGCAATCGCTTCGGAAATCAAGGCAAGTGCCACGACCAAACCCGATAGCACATCACCACGGACATTAGAAAACCAGTGTTGTTTGATAGTCGCCACAGAAAAAGTGGCTGGATTAAAAAAATGTGTCATCACTTACCCATTGCAAAATAACCCATACGTTAGCAACGGGCGTCAATCACCACCTGCTAAATACAAGAAAACGTATGTAAGTTATTCATGAAAAAAGAAAACGCCCAAAAAAGTCCGCCTGCAAGTACAGGAGAACTGAAACAAGTAGGTAAGTGAACTACTAGATTGGACGAAACATCAGGTAAGCCTTTTTAAGGTTAGTAAGGATATGGCATTGTTGACTTCCTCCCCTCCCTAAAGTGAGGGGATTCCTTCTGCAAGACGGTGAAGCCCCACCGCAAACCTAAGACAATGGCAACCGCCCGTACGACACACCGTACATCTTAGGTTCTTATTTTAAGCTAATCCTACCGTTAGGATTGTCATAGACACGAATTAGCTTAAGTGTGTGTTTGGAAACGTCTTACCAGTTAAGTTACTGCGTACTCGCAATTTAGTCTTAACTTAACTGTGGAATGTAAGACATTGAATATAGTGAGATGAGTATAGCAAAACTCATCGCATTTAACAATTGCATATCCACCGCCTTTAGGCGGTGGTTTTACGGCAATGGAGGATAAATCAACGCCACATGGTATGGTAAAAATGATAATTTTATAGGTAAACCCTGATAAAGCCCCCGACGTTATGGCTGATTAGGTGGAATCACTTCGCCATCTTCTTTCACAAACGGCTCGGTGAGTGGTTTATCTATAGTCAAAACCGAATTATACCAAGCAACTTTCAACACATTCCTTAAGCGTATGAAAATTGCTTAGCGTTAAACGAACCTTTTGCTTGATGATTGCCCACAACTGCTCAATTGGATTAAGTTCAGGTGAGTAAGGCGGTAAGTACATCAGTTCAATATTATAAAGTTCGGCAATTTGCTTTAAATCGCCACCATGATGAAATCTAGCATTATCCAACACCAATACACGTTTTGGATAAT
>NZ_JCADBW010000033.1:0-19850 GCF_059264685.1 Faucicola sp. SE7633
ACTCTGAAATATTAAAAATTTTTAAATTATATATGTATAATATTAATTTTTCCCTCAAGATGTTATGCTTAAATGATTAAGTCTTGGACTAGCAATATCTACTATAGTCAAATTACCCCTATGAGTCACCGTATCATTCCATAACTTTGGAATTCCTGCAGCTTTAAATAAATAATCTTGCAGCTGAACCACGGCATCCCTATCATACGTAGGGTTATGTGGGTTTTTAAGGGTATCTAAGCGATTATCACTATTTAATTCAATACCTCTATAAGTGGTGTTTAATGCTATTGGTAACTGATTGTCAATGTCATAAAAGAACTCATTTAATAAAAATCTTTCAACTAAAAAACCGTCTATAAAAACTGGGTTCTGCAAAAGCTCTTCTGTCAACGCATCAACCTCATAATCTCTACCGTTACCTATAGCGTCAAACAATAAACGATCAATAGTAGCGGCTTGATTGATACCTTGAAAAAAATACTTGATAACTGACCAATGTTGCATAAAATATGAAGCGTATAGCACTTGCTCAGGTATTAAATTTAAATAATCAAAACTCATTACATCGTAGTTTATTATTTTCATTAAGTCTTTTTTGTAAGCTACATACCATTTGTCGATTACAAAAAATAGAACGGGTACATAAGTCGATCTTTCTGAGCCCTCTGCTTTAACTCCAATCCTATATTCCAAAATATCTTTATATTTTTTCGTTATAGGATAAGCGTAATTTTTATTACTTAGTAAATCCCTTAGGTTTTCTTCTTCAAAGCCATCGACAGATTCGCATTTATCAGTACGGATTTTAACAACAAATGCATCATCGGGAATATAGCGTAAGCCGTTTTCAAGTTGTAAAATTTGGTGGAGGTATGAACCCCTAGCAACTAATTGAGGTGGCTCAGATTGTACTAATATACCGCCAAACTCCTGCAGAAGATTGGAGAAGTCCATGCTTTTATTTACTTCTCCTTGCCATGTTGAAAACACAAAGTTTTCAATCAGCCCCTGCTCTTTTAATGATTTTATAAAATGAAGCTTTGCTAATGAAGTCTCATTATTTCTCAAACTACCTGTCAATAAAACCCAAACTTTATTCATAATACTCACTTGTAGATATTTAACTTTTCTTTTCCTGCTAGAATAGGATGACATCCTCTATAAAACAGTCCATCACAACCGCAAACCTCAGATAATGATGACGACATATATGTCACATTGTAAATCTTATTTTTTATTTTGATTTAGCTATTTAGACCACATAATAACTACCTTATGCGCATTACAAACCCGCTAAGTTATTATTGCATGAAAATTTCATTTAATAATCAGTCCTTTTTAATTCAATATAGCTTAGACTAAAATCATTATGAGAGTCAACCACCACATAAAACTCTACACGCTTTTGTGCATATGATAGTTTGAATTTACCTCTAGAAATTTCTTCAGAAATAATTTCTAAGGAAGATTTATTAATCTGTAAGTTAGAAATTACAGCCAGTCTCACCAACGTATTATCTTGCACAGTTACGACCTCGAATTTTACGTTTTGTAACTTTTCAGAATAACCTAAAAGCTTAAATTCATAATCGCCTGCATCTAAATCTATCCAACCCCCATATAAAAGCAGCCCTGCACTATTTGATGTTTTGATACAATCCCAAGATTTATTCCCTACACTTGTATCGAATTTTTCTGAAAATACAGGCATTAAATAGTGTTTATTCGAAAAGCTCCACGAGTCTATAAAATTGTTGTTTAAAACAATATCCATCAGATTTTCAGCCGATTGTTGCCACGTCAATAGTTTAGGTTTAACTTTAGCATGGCGAGGCGTGAAGTTCTCAATAAGTTTTTTGAGCGCTTGGTTATTTTTAAAATAGCTTACCCAATCAGAACCAACCTCTCTAAAAATAGGGATATCGCGGCATATTACATCGACGCCATAATCTAAAGCCTCAATAATTGGCAAACCAAAACCTTCATCAATCGATGCGGCAATCAAAGCATCACTATGGGTATATAAATATGATAGCTCTTCGTCATTAACATTTTTAAGCCAGAATAAATACTTTTCATAAAAGTTACTAGATTGAATGAGGTCAATAGTTTTATCCGTATTCCAGTTTCTGGCTGCTACAATAACAAGATTTACCTTAACCCCCTGTTCCCAAAGCTGCGTAAAAACATTAATCACATCTAGATGACCTTTACGCGGTTCTATCGAGCCTACCATTAAGAATGTGCGCTTTGAAAAATCAATACCCTTATAAATAAAATTTTCTATTTCATTATTTTTCTGATAGTTGTTTTTGAAATTTGCCCCATGATAGGAATAAGCTAACTTAACTTGCCGATTATATATCTTATATTTTTCTTGGCTGAATGGTTTGTCTATATATCCATTAAACATATCAAGATAATTTTTGACATCTTTCATGACGGTTTGGGATATTGCTATTATTCCATCAGCTTTTATAACTTGTTTGAGCCAGTTAAATTGTAGATGTGCAACTTGATTATCAAAAAAACTTACACCAAGTTTTAAGGGTAATAAATCATGTATGAAAAAATAAACCTTACAGCCTCTTCTTTTCATACGGTCAATAGTATCTGCCATCCCTGCAATGTTGTAGTTAAGATCTAAAGCAATAAATATATCTTTGTTAGAAAAATCCATAAGATCATCATAACTTAGCCTATCTTCAATTGCTCTTGCATATTTTGTATTTGAAACTTCCTCAAATGTTCTATCTTGTGGTCTAAACTGTATTGGTACAATTTCATACGTATCTGCGTATTTACTTTGAATTTCAGTAAATAATTCTTTAGTAACCCGTTGAACGCCTGTAACAAACTGCATCTCTACTAGGTAGGTTAAATCAATATATAGACGCGCCTTACGGGAAATGGGGCGATTATTTTTAATTAAAGCTAACGCTAGATTTTCTTTATCTCCTGGGGTTAGTCCTTGTACTATATTCATTTCAAACAATTTAGCTAATATCTGGTAATTATCGATACTATTCTGATGCTGTATTGAGTTGTTTTTTTCTTTATATAATTTTTCAAAAAAATCTAAAGCAATTTTTGCACTTTTAGCCCAACTAAATTTCTGTGCTCTGTTATAGCAATAAGTAGCTGCCTCATTTCTTTTCGCTTCATTACCTAAAAAATTAGTTAATTTGTTTTTAATAGATAACGCGCTATAGGGGTCAAACAGAAGATCTTCACGTCCCACAACTTCTGGTAGACTGGTTGTATTTGAAGCTAATACTGGCGCGCCACATGCCATTGCTTCTAAAGCTGGCAAACCAAATCCTTCATGGTATGATGGGAATATAAATACATAACAAGCTCGATACAAGGCAATCATTTCATCATCAGATAATCGCCCTGGCATCAATAACTCGTTATTAGTTACTCTATACTTATTGGCAATATTTCTAAAATGCTCCATATGCTCATTCGGCATTCCACCTGCAAACACTAAAAGAGCATTATTTCTGATACGAGGTTCTAATAAAGAGAATGCTTCGATGAGTTTTGCATGATTTTTTCTTTCATCGCTTGCCCCAGAATACAATATTATTTTCTTATTCGCGATGTTTTTTATTCCTAGTAGTTTTTCTACCTCAGCTAAATCGACCTGCCCTTTACTAAAACGTTCTTCAACGCCCTCAGATGTATTGACAATTTTTTCTAATGGCACATGCGCGGCATGGTTTAGTTCAAGTTTTGAAGAATTAGATACTGCTAAAAACCCATCAGCTTGCACGAAATCTTTTACTTGATTTAAATAAAAAGTTTTAAAGTGTGGATCTGCCAGATACACATCAGCTTGAAGTAAGGGGATTAAATCGTGACAAGTAGCCGTCATCAAAACCCTATTAGCTGCAAAAAACTGTTTAGTAGTGAGAATGCAGTTGTCGCCATGGCCTTCAAAAAAGGTCGGCATAAAAACCAGATCAGGCGCTAAGTTTTGGATATAAGCATCTCTTACTACTTCATTACAGGTTATTCTATAGAAGTTAAAATCTTGATTGCCCTCGGCAGGACTTAAACCAAACCAAACATGGATATTTTCTTGCTTAACAAAATCATCAAAATACCCAATCAGCTGATCAATATTATCAGGAAACAGGCCATTTAATAGTAAATGACACTCATGCTTTGGTTGGGCTTGTTTTAAGATCTCAGTCACAATCCCCGTTGCATAACGGCCAATACCCCGAAAGCGGCTACCGTTTTGACATGCTTGCATATCAATCAAAATTTTCATAACAACTTTCCTATATTCTTTAATACTTGAAATTAAGCAATATCTAACAATGATATAAGATTATCAAATTCAGCACGCTCTTTGATAGATAATAAATTAACATCGAATTGACGTCGCCGATTTGGCTGATAGTGCTTATTAACTAGTTCATTTTTGTAATTCGCCACACTACGGTCACCTAGCATTGAACGTAATTGGTAAGTGCTATTTAGCATTACTCTTTGCTCGGCTTGTCTTTTCTCAAGCGCTGTAATCGCTAAATAAATCGGGCGTATAGGTTTTAGCTTTTTACGCCAATTTTCACGAGATTTGACTTTATTTAGCAATTGCTTAGCGCCTTGAATTTTATCGAGATCTACGACTGACTCATCTAAATTTGTAATTTTTTCTAAAACCTGAATGCGATGCATACCTTGATTAAGTTTAATAAGGTAATAATCCATTTCAGCATCCGTAGGTTCTCTGTCTAAGCAAATTCTAAAAACCGCATCTACGTAAGGTGCGCCCCACATCATAAACAAATCATCTATTTTCAAAGAATTTTTCATGGCTTATACTCTTAAAAATACGTTCTTAAAGAGAACTATAGACTTCTAACGACATATCTATATCATCAAATACTGTTAGCTTTCCCTTATCCAATACAGCTGATCTATTACAATATTCTTTAATGTTATGAAGCTCGTGCGACACAATGATCATCGCACGGTCAGCGCGCTTTTCAAACAGCTCAATCTCACATTTGCGATGAAAATTCGCATCACCAACTGATAGTACTTCATCAATTAAATAACAGTCAAATTCAATCGCCAAAGAAATAGCAAATGCTAGGCGTGAGCGCATTCCTGATGAATAAACTTTGACTGGTTCATATAGATATTTGCCTAGTTCAGCAAAATCTTCTACCACTTCCATTGCCTTTGCATAGTTAGCGTTATAAACCCGACTAACAAAACGTACATTATCTGCGCCCGTTAAACTGCCTTGAAAGGCACTGCTTAATGCTAACGGCCAAGAAATACTCATATTACGTAAAATTCTACCGCTTGTGGGTTTTTCCACACCACCTAAGATTCTGACTAAAGTAGACTTGCCTGCTCCATTACGCCCAAGAATGCCAATCTTTTCTCCCTGCGCCAAGGTAAGGTTAATGTTGTCAAGTACGGTGCGAGAACCATGCTTAACGGGATATAATTTAGTAACATTTTCTAAGACGATCAAACTTTACTCCAAGATTTATAAGTCTTCAACTAGCATCAATCCGACTGCTTACAAACCTCACTAGGTATAATCCTAAAAATGTTAAGATCAAATTCCACCAAAGTATATAATGAATATTCTCAAAGGTAGGAATTAGATTGCCATAGTAGCCATGCTTGATCATCTCGCTAAAATGCACCATTGGAATATATAAGACTATTTGACGAAAACCTTCAGGCAACCAATATACGAAGAAGGCAGCGCCCGATAGCGGAAACATCAGGTAGGTAAACGCATGCCACAAGCGATCGATTACTTCTGATAAATAAAAGATGGGCCCCATGGTAAGACCCAAACCAGTTGCAAACCATGCCAATAACAACCAGCCCGACAAAAGCCTTAAAAAGTTATCTGGTATAGACATCAAACCAAGCATAATACAAGCCAAAGATAGTACAAGAAACGAAATCGTCGCACCAAAGATTTCTAGTAGAATTCTGGATAAAAAAACATCAAAAACTTTTACATTGCGATGATAAAGTAACCCTGTATTAGCTTGGATTGAATTATCTACACGAGAGGCAACGTTTCTCCACATCAGTACAGTCGAATAACCAATGATCGCAAATGGTACAATCTCTAGGTCACTGCCGTGATTGTTTTTAAGAAAATACCATAATGCCGCAACGCCGACTGTAAAAATCATCGGCTCAACAAACAGCCAAGCAAACCCCAAATTGTGACGCCCATACCGAGTAATGATCTCACGCATAATTAAGGCGTGTATAACTCTAAGTTGAATTCGCAGCGACTGGAACAGTGATACGCGATCGAACACTTCAATCATGATGCTCTTTAACCCCAGCTATAAACAATCGCATCACACCCCAGACCAGCAGCCCAAAAAAGAACCCTGACAAAATGCCTCTTAGTCTTTTTGGCTCTAGCGCCTCATCGGGTAATGAGGGTTGTGCCAGCAATGCTAAATACAATTGCTTTTGGCTAAAGTCATTTTTGGCTTGCTCATAAGAAGCCATCGCAGATGCTAGCTGCTTATCTGCCAGCTCTTTTTCTAACACAAGGCGTTGGTAATCTGCCGAACGGTTGCTCAAAGAGCGATCACTAGGTCCAGTAACTTGATTGGACTTGTCTTTGATCGCATTTTCCAGCGTCTGAATGCGTAGTCTCATTGGCTCAATCTGAGGATTATCAGGCGCAAGACTTTCGGCTTGGGCAAGCTGTGTTTGTGCTTGAATCAAAGCATCTTGCAGTTTTGAAATTTCTTGCAAGATAATCATTGACTGCCCCTCAGGGTTAAATACTTCTTTGCCCGTGCGATAATCAGCCAAATTTTGCGCAGCTTTAGCTGAGGCCTCTTGTGCGGCTTTTACCTCCTGTTTTGAGTATGCCAAAATGTCCTTTTGCGCCTCAGCGTTGATTCGGTTGACCACCGCTTCACTCGTTTTTAGCAATTCAGCATTGATCTTTTCAGCATCTTCTGGCGTGTAGGCGCGCACCCTCAGCTCTGAGATGGAGGATGCAGGATCATAGTTAATGTTTACTTTTTTGGTAAAGTATTTATAAAAACTTTCAAATGTATTGTCCTGCCAAAATGTACCAAAACGACTGAATGCGTCAATTTCTGGACGTGTATAACGCTGTTTGATGGCAAGATCTTGCTCAAGCTTTTTGACAGAATCGCGTGATGTCAGATAATCTCGCACAATATAGCTATCATCAGACGAGGCATTAAAACCAACGTTTTTAAGCATCACACCAAGCCCTGTCATCGCTTGACGATTTGGGCTACGGATAACAAATTTTGACTCGGAGATATAAACAGGTGAAGCAATAAAGCCGTAATAAACAATCAACAATAACGTGGGAATGACCACACAAAGCCAAAACAGTGGATCATTATTTTTATAAAAACGGTTTAATGCCTTCAAAGCTCTTCACCTGTATCAAAAAGCACCAAAATTAGGTACGCGCATAATCATCTTGATGGCGCACAATATCATCTTCACCCAGATAATCACCACATTGTACTTCAATTAATACCAGGTTTTCCTCCCCGATATTAATTAAACGATGAATGTCACCTTGCTTGATATAGGTTGATTCATTGCGTGATAAACGTAGGGTTTGTTCACCATTGATAACCTCAGCCTCACCAGTAACTACAATCCAGTGTTCGCTGCGATGATGGTGATGCTGTAGACTTAGTTTTGCGCCAGGATAGACAACAATGCGTTTTACTTTATAACCTGCTTGTTCATCAAGAATTGTATAAGTACCCCATGGGCGATGGGCAGTCGTATGAATCTTATAGGTATCACGATTTTGAGACTTAAGCTCATTATAAATTTTTTTGACATCTTGACTTTGGTGACGATTAACTATCAAGACGGCATCGTCGGTATCAACAATGATGAGATCCTCAAGCCCCACGGCTGCAATCAAGCGCTCTTCACCAAAAACTGACAAGCCTCTACTGTTTTTTATTAATACATCACCAACCGTGACATTGCCGTCACTATTTTTATTCATTACCTCACTCAAAGCATCCCATGCACCCACATCATTCCAGCTAAATGCACAGGGAACCACAGCGATTTGATCCGAGTTTTCCATGACTGCATAGTCAATAGACTCATCATCTAATGTGCCAAATGTATCCATTTGTAGAGCAACTTGTTGACTCTTGGCGTCATTTGATACTTGAGCCGCTTCATAAGCAGCCATGACGCCTTGATACATTACTGGACGATACTGCTTTAATGCTGTGAGTAAAACCTCAGGCTTAAAGCAGAACATGCCTGAGTTCCATAGATAATCCCCACTGGCTACATATTGGGCAGCTGTCGCTAAGTCAGGTTTTTCAACAAACTGATTAACCGTATTACCATTATAGTGAATATAACCATAACCTGTTTCAGGCTTGTGGGGTTTGATACCAAAGGTCACCAATTGATTTTGTGCAGCCAGATTTGCCGCTTGCGTGATGGCTTGGATAAATTCGTTATCACCACCCATTAAGTGATCGGCCGCTAAAATTAGTAAGCATACCTCATCGCCATAATTGCGCTGAGCGTGTAAGGCGGCTATGGCTATAGCAGGCGCTGTATTGCGTCCTTGCGGTTCTAAAATATAATCGTTTTGAAAATCTTGCGCGATTTGTAGTTCTTCGAAGTCAGCTTTTGCACGAAACACCAGCTCTTTATTGGTTACAGTGATTATCTGACCCATGTTACCAACCAATGCCGCTTTTTGGTAGGCATGTTGAATAAAGCTTAGGCCATCAACTAGCCGGATGAAAGGTTTGGGATTCATCTCTCTAGATAACGGCCATAGACGTGAACCAGAACCACCACATAAAATAACTGGCAAGATTTTCATAATTGATATTACCTCTTAGTGAATTGATAAATTTCGTAATTATTGATTGCACTAAGTAAAAATTTTTACGATTAAAAAACGATTACTTGGTAGCAAATATATACCATATGATATATATATTAAGTATTGCTTTAACTGGATCTATGCTAAAATTATAACAGAAATTTCACAATAATAATCACTTTAAATAAGTTTTATCTATTCTAGCCACCTAGACCATCGATGAATTCAAAACTTTTGTAATAGGTGGTTTTGTATAAGCAAAGTGTATATGCCATCCAAATACTGCTTCTACATCTCTTTGTGGATTTATGTTTTGTAAAACTGGGTTCTTTATATCCGAGGTATGAAGCTTTAAGATAGCTTGATGCCAAGCTACTTCATCAAATGGCGATATCAAACGCACCGTTTCAGTTGCGATCTCACGAAACGCAGGAATATCGCTAGCAATGACTTGCGTATTAGTCTGCAACGATTCCAACAGCGGCAGTCCAAAACCCTCTGCCCAAGATGGAAACAGTAACGCTTGTGCGTGATTCAATAAATAGTTGATTTGGGCATTATCGCAATGATTAAGCTCAATCACAACATCATGCAGTTCAATGCTACGATCTAACATATCAAACACTTGCTCAGCTTCCCAGCCGCGTTTGCCAATCAAGACCAGTTTAGGACAATCTTTACCAAGTTTACGCACCAATTGTCGCCATACATTAAGCAGCAGCAAATGATTTTTTCGCCCCTCAATGGTACCCAAACACACAAAGTAATTTTTTTTACCGACAATTAAATCCATCAGTGCGCGCTCAGACGCTGTTATAGGTTTTATATTATCCTTTGGGTCTGCTGCTAAATGCGCCCACGTGGTAGGAGGCATAGTGAGATGATGGTTTTGACAAAAAGCCTCTAAACGCTCCAAGGTATAACGCGAATTGGCGATAATCAAGTCACCTTGTAGCATGGTTAGCAGCCGCTGAACATGCCGATCATATTCCCCTGCCCGACAATACTCAGGATAATCAATTGGGATCAGATCGTGTAAAAAATATATACCGCGCAAGCCGTATTGCTGTAGTCGTGTCAGGTACTGTGGTGAGTCTAAGCCGCTGTGGGTGGCATTTAATAATACGTTGGTTGGCGCATTGCTAGGCTGGGTATAGCGCTTTTTATCCCAAATTGATAGCTTAATTTCTTTGTGCTGAAGTAAATGGGTAAAAATTTTGTCTGAGCGCGTGCGGTCAAAAAACAGCCAATGACTGGGCAGACGTATAACCGCGCAAGCCTCTTGGGCAAATTCTGCTATATACGCCAAAGCAACCTTATCAACTCCCGTTACACCTTTGCCCGTGCGAAAGTTGGTATATAACCGTGTGACATCAAGATACAACATTTAGCTTAAATTCTTAATACCCGTAATTGAGAACACGGTTTGGCTAATCATATTGAGAAACTTAGCAAACTCGGTGGCTGGTGCGTTGGAGACGTACACAACGTCATTGTTGTGAACTGGGAAATTTTGCGCAACGATATAGCTCATCGGGTCTTTGAGGTTCAAACGGTATACCACAGGAATACGCCCCGTTTGCTTAATCGCGGGCGGAACATTGGCAAGCTGGTCATACGTCAGCATACGTGGGGTTTCATAACGAAAGATAAACACACCGCGTGCGTCGGCACGGTTGTCATTGAGCCCGCCAGAGCGCGCCAAGGCTTGCATAAGCGAGATACCGTTGGATTCAAAATTGACCTCATCATTCTTGACGGTCGCGCCCAAGACGGTAAAGCTTTTGGATTGGTAATTAACCGAGACGACATCACCTGGTTGGAGCACAACGTTTTGGCGCGCATCGTTGAGTAAGGATTCCATCGGCATTTCAACCGATTGCATACCGCGATTGACCTGTACGGTTACGCGACTGCTGGGGTATTTGGTGCCACCTGCGGCTGCAATCGCGTCAAGCACGCGCTCGCCCTTGCCCGTCAATGGCATACGCACGCTGTTGCTGACTTCACCCACCACCGTCACGTTGGCAGAGTTGTTTTTGCCAATGCTGACAATCGCGCTGGGCTGATTGGCTTTACGCTTAAGCCCATTGACTATCATGTCTTGCACTTGTTGTGGATTTTTGCCAGCGACAGTCAGTTTACCCAAAAATGGAATGGATATTTGTCCACGGCTATCAACCATTTGATCGGGCAGTTTAACTTCTGCCGAACTGGTAGCGCCTGTTAGGCTACCGCTGGTGCCCAATAGCATGGCAGGCGGTGCTTCATACAAGGCAATGTTGAGCACGTCTCCTGCTTGGATAACCTGCTGATTGACGCTGGTGCTGTGATACACATCAGAAAAACGCTGAATATGGCTAATTTGGTTGGCACGATTGACGGTGTTGGCATCGATGTCAATAATCGTTAGACCCGTTGGTACCACGGTGTTATCGGGCGCTTGCGCCATCGTACCCATGGTGACTTGGCTACGCGTGGGCCCTGCATTGGGTTGCCAGTTGGACAAGCCGTTGGTCACACTTTGGCAACCACTGACGCTCACGCTGACCAGCGCCATCGCTAACCATGCGCGTTTGGACGAGCGATACACAACATTTCCCATACTGCTACCTTATTAAATGATATGACCAACGCAAAATTGCTTTATTATAGGCTAAAACTTATTGCATTAAAACGCCTAGATTACTGGGCGATTGAATGCTAATCGCCTGCTGGTGCTACGGTGTCTCGGTGAATGCACGCTGCATGGCATGACGGTAAGCATCAGGCGATAAGCGCGCGCCAAAGGTCTGCACCACGTCGCCTGCAACGGCACTGGCAAGCTTGCCGCAAGTGGTCAAATCATACCCGCGCGCCAGAGCGTGCAAAAACGCGCCTGCAAAGCTATCACCTGCCCCGTTGGTGTTAATGAGTTCATCGACCAATGCCGTGGGCACGCTCATCAATTCGCTTGGTGTGTTGTTATCATGGCTGCTATGGTGGCTGGTTGGCGCGCGGCAGGCGATGATGGTATCTTGCGCCCCTGCGGTGACAACGGCAAGCTCTGCCACGGCAAGCAAAGCTTCGGCCGCTTGTGCTTGGTTGTGTTTGCCTGTGTAAAGCTGGGCTTCTTCGGTATTGCAAAATACCGCCGCCACACCGCCTGCCAACATGGCATCAAGCCCTTCACGGGCAAATTTGATGACGGATGGGTCAGCAAAACTGACCACGATTTTGACATCGTGACGACGCGCATGGTCTTTGAGCGCGGCAATCGTAGGCTGCATGGTGGCTGACATCGCCAAATAACCCTCAAAATACAGCCATTCGGCATTGCTCAGCTGACTGTGGTCGATGTCATCATGCCCAATCTCTGCCGAGGTGCCTAGATGGGTCTGCATGGTACGCTCACCATCGGGCGTGACCAGCACCAAGCAGCTACCCGTAGTGCCACCAAGCGCGAGGGATTGGTTGGAGGTTGCCACGCCTGCCGCGTTCAAATCTGCCAAATAAAACCGCCCTGCGTCATCATCGCCCACACGGCAGGCATAAAATGTATCGCTACCCAAACACGCCGCGGCGTACACGCTGTTGGCCGCCGAGCCACCACTGGCTTGTTTGACGGGGGTCAGCTGCATATCAGCAAGGCGGTCAAGCAAGGTTTGTTGGTCAGCACTGCTGGCAAGTGTCATATTGCCTTTGGCTAGCCCTGTTTGTTGTAGTTCGGTGTCGGTGAGGCGGTATTCGCTATCAACGAGCGCGTTACCGATTGCGACGATGTGTGCCATGCTCTACCCTTTTGACGATACTTTTTTGCTTTTGCAAAAATCAAAATGTTTGACGCGCTTATGGGCAGCGCTGCGTAAATATTTTGGCGTTTCGCCCTGCGCTGCCTTTAATTACGCGCCATCAGCCCCATTCAGCATCTATTGACGTTTTTATTTTCCATAAATCACGCCCGTTTGTGGCGTATTGTAAAAACTTTATTGCTTGATTGCTAGGGATAATTTATGGCATTGATGGAATCATCAAATCAAACCCAATCCACCAAACCCACCGACGCGCCAAACACAGGCACACCACACACGCTACACCCTGCGTTTCGGCTGCTGCGCACGCATCGCATCGAGGCGTTGGGGCTAGATATTTTGGTGTGTGAACATGAGCCGACGGGGCTTATGCATTACCATTTGGCACACCCAAGTGATGAAAACGCGTTTATTATTGGTTTTCGTACCCAACCGATGACAGACCGCGGTGAGGCGCATATTTTGGAGCACACCAGTTTGTGTGGCTCTGCCAAATATCCTGTGCGTGATCCGTTTTTTAGCATGATTAAACGCTCGTTAAATACCTTTATGAATGCGTTTACCGCAGCAGATTGGACGGCGTATCCGTTTGCTACCCAAAATCGTCAGGATTATTTTAATCTGTTGTCGGTGTATTTGGACGCGTGTTTTTTCCCGAATTTAAACCGCTTGGATTTTGCCCAAGAGGGCATTCGCGTTGAGCTTGATGACAATGGCAAGCCGACTTACAAAGGCGTGGTGTTCAATGAAATGAAAGGCGCGATGAGTGGTGAGATTGACCAGCTGTATCACACATTGGCGCGGCATGTGTTCCCAACCACGACGTATCATTACAATTCAGGCGGTGAGCCAAGCGCGATTACTGATTTGACTCACGCGGATTTGGTGGCGTTTCACCAAAGTCATTATCACCCAAGCAATGCGGTGGCCATGAGTTTTGGTAATATTCCTGTGGCCGAGACGCAAGCGCGATTACATACCGATGCGTTGGCGGTGGATGGTCATGCGTTTAGCCATGGGCACAAGCACGCCTCGCGCCTAGAAACCACTTTGCCTGCGCCGCTTGCGGTGACTGAAACTTATAGCGTTGATACGGTCAAGCCCAAACAAACCCACCATGTGGTGGCGTGGTTGTTGCCATCGATTTTGGATGCCAAACAACGCCTTGCCTTGCGCTTGATGGAAGGCGTGTTGGTGGAACATGCAGGTTCGCCGCTGCGCGCGTACTTGGAGAGCCATGCGCTTGCCAGTGCGCCCACCCCCCTGTTGGGGCTTGATGATAGTCATTATCAAATGGTGTTTTATGCAGGGGTGCGCGGTTCTGAGCCTGAGCACGCTGAGGCGATTGAGCAAGGTATTTTGGACGTGTTAAAACAGGTCGCCGACAGTCCGCTTGACCCTACAGAAATCGAGACGATTTTGCACCAAATCGAGCTTGATCAGCGTCATATCGGTGGTGATAGCATGCCATATGGCTTAAATTTGCTGTTAGAAGCGTTTAGCACGGCGATTCATGATGGCGATCCCATCAGCGTGTGGGATATTGATGAAACGCTAAGCTGGCTGCGTGACGCGGTACAAGACCCTGCATTTATCGGCAAGTTGATTCGTCAGCACTTGCTAGAAAATCCGCACCGCGTGCGCTTGACACTCGTCCCCGATGCCCAAAAATCCGCCGCCGCACTGCAAGCTGAGCAAGACAAGCTTGACAAGCTTGGCGCAAATTTGAGCGATGCTGAGCGCGCGCAATTACGCGCCGATGCCGCGGCGTTGGCAGAACGCCAAACACAAGTTGATGATGTTGAGCGATTGCCGAAGGTCGGGCTTGATGACATCCCTGCCGAGATTGCTTTTAAACACGGCAGCAAAACACCAATGCGCCTAGCAGGGCAAGACAGCGTGTTGTATGAATATGAGGCTGGCACTAACGGCTTGTACTATTATCAAGTCATCATGCCGCTCGATAAGCCTGAGCATCAAGCGATTATTGACCACCCACAGCTAGCAAACTATCTGACACTGCTCAGTGAGGTTGGCACAGCCTGGCATGACGCGCGCGCCTTTCAAGCATTGCAAGCGCAGCATTCTAGCGGTGTGACCGTACGCATCAGCCAACGCACCCGCGTGGACGACCCGACGCGCTTTGACTCGTATCTGGTGTTTGCCACACGCGCGCTCAACCGTAAGCCAGAAGCCATTGACTTGGTCAAACAAGTGATTGATGACACCGTGTTTACCGAATTGCCGCGTATTGCTGAGCTGCTCACTCAGCGGCAAATGAGCTGGCAATCGCGGCTCGCCAACGTCGGACATGCGTACGCCATGCAGACCGCCAGCCGCAACTACAGCGCACAAGCAGGGCTTGAATACGTGCGTGGGGGCTTGCCTGCGCTCAATGATTTGACCGCGCTTTTGGCGGCCGCAGAAGCCGACCCTGTGGTTTGGCAACAGTTAAGCGCCGACCTCACCGCATTGCACCAAGCCGTGCGTGCGCTGCCACGGCAAGCGTTGTTGGTTGGTGAAGCCGACGCCCTGCCAACGCTCAAAGCGGCAATCATCGACAGCTTGGCAGACACAACCCTGCCCGACGCGCCTGCGCTAAACGACACGCCGATTGCGACCACACAAGGTGACATCGCATGGCTTGCCCAAACCAACGTGTTTCACAACGCGCTAGCATTTGCTGCTGTGCCAAGTGATCACGCTGACGCGCCTGCGCTGATGGTGCTATCAGGCGTGCTGCGCAACAACTTTTTGCACCGCGCGATTCGTGAAACGGGCGGCGCGTATGGCGGTGGCGCAAGCTATGATGGCAATGCCTGTGCGTTCCGTTTTTATAGCTACCGCGACCCTCGCTGCGCCGATACGTTTGCCGATTTTTATGCCAGCATTGACTGGCTGCTGGGTCAAACCGACAGCGACCAAACACGCGCGTGGATTGAAGAGGCGATTTTGGGCATCATGGCAGGGATGGACAAGCCTGCAAGCCCAGCCGGTGAAGCCGTCAAAGCGTTGTTTGCCACCTTGCACGGACGCGGACAAGATTGGCAACAAGCATTACGCGGCAAGATCTTGGCGGTGACATTGGCGGACTTGCAACGCGTGACGCGAACCTACTTGCAAGGTAAAACGGGCACGCGTGCTACCCTAGCCCCAGCCGACCAACGCGACACATTGGCGGCATTGGGCTTTGATATTCAACAAGTCATGTAACCTTTTGGCGTATCATGCCAAAAAAGCCGTTGGTTAAACCAGCGGCTTTTTTGATAACTTATTGCCGTAGACCTGCAACGTATGACAATTGGCGCAATGCAATAAGTTTTGCTGTCCTCATTTTACACGATTTAATGCTTGCATTTTGGGTTTAAAATAAATACGCCATCCCAAACACGCACAATGCCGCCAACAAAAACGCCACTTGCAATATCATAAAACTGCTGTGTTGGCGTGCCAAAGCGCGTGCCTGTAGCCCAACATAGCTGATTGGCTGCGGCGGATAAATATCATTGAGCGGCGTCTTGCTATGTTCGTAAAAGTGCTTGATTTCATGCAATACCCCGCGAGTTTTGTCCTCGCCCCACGTTTGCGGATCAAACTTAGCAAAGCTGCGGCTCATCTCTTCGCTGCTGTCATGCTGCGCCATATCCACACAATGCATCGCCCACTGGTCAAACAAACGCTCATCGCGCGTGCCTTCAAGCAAGATCTGTGTATCTATATTGCGTGGATCGCGTTGAATATTGCTGTAAAGCTGTTTAATCGCATCGCGCTGCCCTTCGATGTACTGCAAAAACCGCCCCTGCCGAAACAGCAAAAACCCCGTTATACCGTGCAGCTTGTTGTTGTGGTTGGCCTGCTCACACAGTGCGTGTAGCGCGTGCGCGTCCAAGAAGTGGCGCATACTCAAACGACTGGTATAAGTGATAAAGTACACAGGTTCGTTCATGACGCCTCCTTGACGGTTGAATGTACACCGACAGCTACTCCAAGCAGCCGCACGTGCCTATACGGGATACCATACCGCTTTTTGACTTGCAACACCTTAATCAGCAAAAAAATTCAAGTGCTAAATATCGTCTTATGTGAACTCAGCGATATTTTTTGTAATCAAATTGTTATCGTTATTATAAGAAAAAATCCGCTACGGATAAACGCCATTGGGCAGGCCAAAACTACCGATTATCAAAAAAACTCGTTATTTAAGTTTGGCTTAAGTGATGTGCTGCGGCTAGGTGGGATGTTGGTTAATGTTTTTTGTAGTGCCCAAATTCATAGCGAATTTTGTTATCACGAATTTCACCGATAAAAAACCGATGCACATTGGCGTGCAGGTACTTTAAGCCCGTACGCCAGTAGCCGTCTTGTCGCAAGCGACGGGGGTCAAAACTAAAACTTAAATTTAGCATACCAAACCGCGCGATACGGCTGGCGCGATTGACATAATCGCAATCCTCACACAACGTGATGGTTTCATCAAAACCGCCCAACGCCGTGTGCACGGATTTGGTCGAAAACAAACACGCGCCAATCGCGGTTGGAAAACCAAATTGGGTGGCAAAAATACCGACGTTAAACGCGTGGTAACCCAAACGAAAATGCAGCGGCAACGCTTTGGCATTGGTGTAAACACCTGCCACATCAAACTGCCGCCGCGTAAGCTGCCGCGCCGCTTTTGCCAAAAAATCGCGGGCTAAACGTACGTCTGCGTCCAAAAACAGCAATCGTTGATAACGCGCCAAGTTTGCCCCCGTGTTGCGCCCCAAACACACACCGCGCTGTGTCATACGGTGCACAGTCAGACTGGGCAAACGCTTGGCAAATCCGCGCGCAATTTCACACGTCTCATCATCGCTGTTGGAATCCACCACGATGACCTCAAAATCTCGGTAGCTTTGTCGCGCCAAATCATCAAGCAAATTGGCAATGCGCTCGGCTTCATTTAGGGTAATAATCACAACGCTCATCAACATAGGCGGCTCAATTTTCGGCTGATACGGCGCAATCGTTGCTATTTGGTGGATTTGGCAAATTTTTGGCTAACGCTTAGCATAGCGTGTAAATATGTCGTTTTGATGATGTGATGTTCGGCTGCTGTGCTTACCTAGCGTAACGGTTTTTAACCATAACAGACAGCAAACTTGCCATAGCAGGTATGATTTTGTCTTACAATAGCTTAGAGAAAGTTGATAACTTTTGAGAAAGTTGATAACTTTTGCGTTGTAAACGTTTATTTTAACCAAGGACAAGACAATGAAATTATACGGTATGCCTGGTGCGTGCTCGATGGTACCTCACACAGCGCTTGAATGGGCAAAAGCAGATTATGAATTAAAATTGGTTGATCATGCGACACTCAAAAGCCCCGAATATCGCGCGATGAACCCACAAGGCGCGGTACCAATGATCGTCGATGGCGGTTTTATTTTGACGCAAAATGTGGCGGTATTAAATTACTTAAACCTGCGCTATCCGACCGCACAGCTCTTTGGTACAGGCGACTACCAACGCCAAGCCAAAGCTTTGCAGTGGCTAGCATTTTGTAACGCCGATGTGCACAAGCGGTTTATGCCGATTTTTTCGCCTGAGGATATGGTATCTGATCCAGCCGCGCAAGCTGAGCTTAAAGACAAAGCAAAAGACCGCATCGCCAAGCTGCTTGATCACCCCAATGAGACGCTACGTCAGCAAGATTTTTTGATCGGCGAAAAAACCATTGCCGATGTGTACCTATACGTCATGCTGCGTTGGTCAAGCGAAAGCGATATTATTGCTGAGCGTCATGATGCGCTACGTGCGTTTATCCAACGCATGGAGCAAGACCAAGGCGTGCAAGCGGTGCTTGAGCAAGAAGGTTTGGACAAAGTTGGTCAGTAAATTGCCCAGTGATTGTTAGCCAAACCCATTGACTTCCTCCCCTCCCTAAAGTGAGGGGATTCCTTCTACAAGACGGTCAAGCCCGACCGCAAGAATGTTCTTACTGGCGTTGATATCTCTATCATGCCATGTGCCACACTTTGCACAAGTCTACTGCGAGCATAGCTCTTGTCTTGCGAACGGGCAAAGCAGTGCTTTGCTTATCCGTTCTCATCTCTTATTCGCAAACCTGCTCTACCTTTCGGACTACTGGACATATCGCCACAGCACGAGCAAGTCACGGCGGGCATAGCCCTTGTCTTGCGGACGGGCGAAGCAGTGCTTCGCTAGTGCCGTCCTCAGGTAGTGTATTTCTCATTTACGATTTCAAAACGGCAACCTGCATGCTTGCATTTGTAGGTCAGTTGGCGTTTGAGTTCAAACCAACCTGCGTCATATACGCTTTTGGCTAGTTTGCCTTTTTTACGGTTGAATTGGGTGGTTTTTACATCACCGACCACGATTAGGGCATTGTCTTTGACTAATTGGCTAGTGAATTTGTGGATAAGGTCTTGGCGTGTGTTTTTGATTTTGGCATGAATCGCTTTGACACGTTGTTTGTTTTTGGCACGTTGGGCGACACCCAATTTTTTAGCCCATGCCTGTGTTTGTTTGATTTGTAGTTTATCGCCGTTTGAGGCGGTGGCACTGTCTTTTAAGCCTAAGTCTATGCCGACACTACCTGTTCCGCATGGTGTTTTAGGATAGTCTTTAACGGTGATACAGGCATACCAACGGTTACGGCTGTCTTGTACAATCTCGCAGGTGTTTATTTGATATAGGCTAAGATTGTAGCTATCCCATAAGTCTATAATTAGCTTCTGCCCTTTGGCTAAACTAAGCTGTAAGGTTGATTTTAAGCCTTTCTTGCCTGTGGCATGGGTGGCGATATGTTTAATCGCCGATCGCTTAAACGGTAGCCAACCTAATGATTTACGCTTTGCCTTTGGGTTATTGGTTCGCCAATTTAACTTTGCCTTTTTGAACTGCTTACGGCTTTTGGCGTGGGTTTCATTAATGGCTTGTATGGTTTGAGAATGCAAGCCAAGTAGTTCACCGCTACCTTTGGTGTATTCGTTTAGGTCATAGGCTGAAAAGAATTTGCCTGTTTTTTGTAGGTACTTGTAACTCAAGTCATTGATATAGTTCCATACGAAATTAACCGAACCGCTTAGGCGGTTTAGTTGGTTTGTGTGTTTGTCTCGTATGCGTAGCTTGAGTGTTTTCATGGGTTTATTTTAACATATTTAGTATCTTAT
>NZ_JCADBW010000034.1:0-18133 GCF_059264685.1 Faucicola sp. SE7633
TTATGGCATGAATAAGGCTCGTCACCTTGGGTTAATGCAATTTCATACCAGTACTTTGCTTGCTAGCATAGTGCATAATTTAAAAACTGCCCTAGGCTTGAAGCGAAAATATGGGGTCGCTTAGGGTTATTGTGTCTGTTGGTTGGTAAAACTAGCCAATAGACGTTAATTTACGGCAATTTAGGAGGCTTTTATGCCAATTCGGTGACTTTCTTCACTTCTTTAACACCAATTCCAGTTTTTAGTTGAGTTTGAAATTGGTGTCGAGAGACGGTCGCTGGTTTGTGCAAAGGTCTCTTTAAAATGTTTGGGATTGAATATTAACAGACCTTAATGCGCGTCAATCAGTATTCACAAATTTTGCAACCACCCATCCAAGCCTTGTATTTTAGCCTTGTATTTAAGCCCTGTATTTTAGCCTCGTATTTAAGCCCTGTCGTCTTTTGACCTAATCCCACCACTTAGCCAAAGGCTATCGTGGGAAATCTTGGCGACCATCAAGCCAGCAAGTCCTGATATTCGGCGTGTTTTTGCATAAAATGGGCGACAAACGAACACGCAGGCACGACTTTTTTGCCATTTTGACGGGCATAGTCCAGCGCATGTTTGGCAAGTTGGCTGCCAATGCCTTGCCCTTCGATGGCAGGTGGCACGATGGTGTGGTCAAAAATCAGTTTTTCACCAGCGGTTTGGTAGCTTAAATAAGCGGTTGCGCCGTCTTGGGTCAGCTCAAAGCGTTGTGCGGCGGTGTTATGGGTGATGTTTGACATGATGTTTTCCTGATGTATCAACCTTGATGATTTGACTTGTGGCTAAATGAGCCACCAAGCGTGTGGCTAAGATAGCCCAAACTGAGAATAGCACAAATCAAGGCGCAACAAAACCTTGCCCATGCGTTGGCCAATCTGCGTCCAACCCTTGCCGCCAGGTTGCCCTTCTAGCAAGACAATGCGATAATAGCGCGTTTGTTGGCATGGCAGGTTACTTGATTTTTAGCCATTTTTCACCACATCAACGTTATTGATTTTACGTTTATTTTCAACCAATTCGCTTATATTTGACAAGGTACACATGGCACAATACATTTATACCATGAACAAGGTGTCCAAACTTGTTCCGCCCAAGCGCGAAATTCTCAAGGATATTTCGTTGTCATTTTTTCCAGGGGCCAAAATCGGCGTGTTAGGCTTAAATGGCGCAGGTAAATCCACCCTGCTACGCATCATGGCAGGCGTGGACAAGGACTACAACGGCGAGGCACGCGCCCAAACGGGTATCAAAGTCGGCTACTTGCCGCAAGAGCCACAGCTTGACCCCAACAAAGACGTGCGCGCCAACGTCGAGGATGGCTTACGCGAGCCCCTAGACGCGCTTGCGCGGCTTGATGAAATCTATGCTGAATATGCTGACCCCGACGCGGATTTTGACAAATTGGCGGCAGAACAAGGCAAGATGGAAGACATCATCCAAGCGTGGGACGCGCACAACCTCAACAATCAGCTAGAAAAAGCCGCCGACGCGCTGCGCCTGCCGCCATGGGATGCCGATGTCAGCAAGCTATCGGGTGGTGAAAAACGCCGCGTCGCCCTATGCCGCCTGCTGCTGTCAAAACCCGACATGCTGCTACTTGACGAGCCAACCAACCACTTAGACGCTGAGAGCGTGGCATGGCTTGAGCGGTTTTTAAAAGACTACAACGGCACGATTGTGGCGATTACCCACGACCGCTATTTCTTGGACAACGTTGCCGAGTGGATTTTGGAACTTGACCGCGGCTATGGCTACCCGTATCAAGGCAACTACACCGAATGGCTTGAGCAGAAAAACAAACGCCTAGAGCAAGAGCAAAAGCAAGAAGAAGCCTTTGCCAAAGCATTGAAACAAGAGCTTGAATGGGTGCGTAAAAACCAAAAAGGCCAGCAAGCCAAATCCAAGTCGCGTCTGCAACGTTTTGAGGAATTAAACTCCAAAGAATTCCAACAACGCAACGAGACCGCCGAAATTTATATTCCACCAGGTCCGCGCCTTGGTAATAAAGTGATTGAGGTCAAAAACATCTCTAAATCGTTTGGTGACCGCTTGCTGTATGAAAACCTGTCATTTACCGTACCGCCCATGGCGATTGTCGGGATTGTCGGGCCCAATGGCGCAGGTAAAACCACACTGTTTAACATGATTACAGGCAAAGACCAACCCGACACGGGCAGCGTTGAAGTCGGTGAGTCGGTCAAAGTGGCGTATGTTGGGCAGATTCGTGATGAGCTTGACGATAACAAAACCGTGTGGGAAGAGGTATCTGACGGCCTTGATATGATTACCGTTGGCGACTACACCACACCAAGTCGCGCGTATATCGGGCGTTTTAACTTCAAAGGACAAGACCAACAAAAACGCGTGGGCAGCTTATCGGGCGGTGAGCGCAACCGCTTGCAACTTGCCAAGACCTTAAAACAAGGCGCGAACGTGCTATTGCTTGACGAACCGTCAAACGATTTGGACGTAGAAACCTTGCGCGCACTAGAAGAAGCCGTCGAGGTATTCCCCGGTACGGTGATGGTGGTATCGCATGACCGCTGGTTTCTTGACCGCATCGCCACGCATATTTTGGCGTTTGAAGAAGAAGGCCCTGTGTGGTTTGATGGCAACTACTCAGACTACGAAGCGTACCGCAAAAAACAACTTGGCGATGACGCTGGCCCCAAACGCATGAAGTATAAAAAAATTGGTGGTTAAACGGTTGCGGTAAATACCCCAAACACCCAGGGACGCGGTTAAGTTAAGACTTAGCCGCGTTTTTTGTGCGCGATACGCCCGCCAATCACGGTACAGTTTTTTAAAGACAAAAAAATAAAAAGGATTTAATCGGGGGAATTAAATCCTTTGGGTGACAAGCTAAAGGTTATTGTCGTTATTCTCGCGTTGTTATTATTGTTATACTGCTATTATAAGTGGTTATTTTTAATGTTTTATATTTAAAACCGTGGTTATCATTATTAAATCTAGTCTCGCGCGGCGTTATACTTTGTTATCACGACGTGTTCAGAGTTTTGATAATCGGCTGCGCTTTGTTTTAAAGCTATGATACGTGCCCGATATGACAAATTGATGAAAATACACGCGTTTATTGCGCATGTTTTGTTAGCAAACCTTGCCGCAATTGCCCTAAAAATAACGCTGCGCAAAAATTTGCAATCTTACGCAAATTTTTTGCAAAAAAGGCTTGACGCAAGCGTAAAAATCTCTATAATACGCTCTCACAGACAACGCGGGTGGTTAGCTCAGTTGGTAGAGCATCTGCCTTACAAGCAGAGGGTCAGCGGTTCGATCCCGTTACCACCCACCATTATAGAGTGACAGCATCTATAGGGTAAATGGCTTTGATGGTACAAAGCAGCGTTGAAACATTTTTGCAGCGGTAGTTCAGTTGGTTAGAATACCGGCCTGTCACGCCGGGGGTCGCGGGTTCGAGTCCCGTCCGCTGCGCCATCTTAAAACCGACAGTATTTTTTAAAATATTAGCAGTTTATACGCCAAATCACCCCTGATTTGGCGTTTTTTTTGGCACAATTTTTGGCAAAATTTTAGAACATCCATGAAACTCACCAGCCCACGCCAGCGTCAAGGGGCGCATTTTGAGCAGCTTGCCTGTGATTATTTGCAGCGGCATGGCTTGCAGCCTGTTGCCAAAAACTGGCATTGTCCAAATGTGGGTGAGCTGGATTTGGTCATGCTTGCACCGCCGATGGCGCAAAATCAGCCGCCGTGTTTGGTGATTGTCGAGGTGCGTCAGCGCAAATCAAGCCGCTTTGGGACAGGGCCAGAGAGTGTCACACCGGCCAAACAGCGCAAGCTACTGGCAACCGCACAGGCATTTTTACAAGCGCATGATGAATTTGCTGGGTGTGAGGTGCGCTTTGATGTGGTAAGCTTTGATACCGCCCATGCTATCGAGGCGGCTTACTCCACGCCGCCCACGTGGATTGTTGCGGCGTTTATTGCCGATTCATAGCCGCGCCATCACACAAAACTTTGCCGCCTATCCGCCAAATATGCTATGCTAGTTAGCCAGTTTGCAGGATGTTTTTTTTCTTTATTTGATACAAATTTTCTAGGTTAAGCCCGATGAATGCCCAAGATTTGATTGCACTGCTGCGCCCGCATTTTCCCGATGCGCTGATTGAAGCCGCCAACCAAGGCAATAAATTTGATGTGCGTGTGGTTGATGACAGTTTTGCAGGCAAACGCCCTGTCGCGCGTCAGCAAGCCGTGCTGGCGTTGGTGAGTGATAAATTTGCCACGGGTGAGATTCACGCGCTTAATATCCAAGCGCTCACGCCCGATGAGTGGCAAAGCAAGCAAGGGGGCTAGTGTGGAGCGTTTAATCATTCAAGGTGGTACACGCGTGCAGGGTGAGGTGGTGATTTCTGGTGCGAAAAACGCTGCCTTGCCACTGCTTGCAGCGATGATTTTGGGCGAAACGCCATCGACTTTGACCAATGTGCCAACGCTCAAAGATGTGACGACGCTGGTTAAGCTGATTGCAGGCATGGGCATTGATATCCAAAAACATGGCGATACGGTGACGTGTGACACCTCAACCATCAGCAGCTTTTATGCGCCGTATGAGTTGGTCAAAACCATGCGCGCGTCGATTTTGGTGTTAGGGCCACTATTGGCACGCTTTGGGCAGGCAGAAGTGTCATTGCCGGGCGGCTGCGCGATTGGCTCACGTCCCGTGGATCAACACCTCAAAGCTTTAGAGGCGATGGGCGCACAAATCACGGTTGAAAACGGCTATGTCAAGGCGCACGCGCCCAATGGGCGTTTGCAAGGCTGTCATTTTACCTTTGATATGGTCACCGTTGGCGGTACTGAGAATACGCTGATGGCGGCAGTTTTGGCAGAGGGTACGACGCACCTAGAGAACTGCGCGCGTGAGCCTGAGGTGGTTGATTTGGCCAATATGCTGGTCAAAATGGGGGCAAAAATCGACGGTATTGGCACAGCTTATATGACCATCGAGGGCGTGGAGCGTTTGCACGGCTGCACATACAGTGTGGTGGCTGACCGTATCGAGACGGGTTCGTATTTGGCGTTGGCATTGATGACGGGTGGTGAGGTCACGGCAAAACGTACCGATGCCAGCCTCATGCAAGCGGTGCTCAAAAAATTCAGCGAAATGGGCGCGATTGTGACCACAGGTGAGGACTGGATCAATGTCAAAATGGACGGTCGTCCGCAAGCGGTTGATGTGCGCACGCTGCCGCACCCTGCTTTTCCCACCGATATGCAAGCGCAGTTGATGACGATTTGTGCCATTGCCGATGGGACAAGTACAATTATTGAGAATATTTTTGAAAATCGCTACATGCATGTGCCAGAGCTACAACGCATGGGGGCAAACATCCGTGTGGATGGGCATACCGCCGTGGTCAAAGGCGTAGAAAAACTCACCGCCGCGCCTGTGATGGCGACCGATTTGCGCGCGTCGATGTCGTTGGTCATGGCCGCAGTGGCAGCAGAGGGTGAAACGTGTATTGAGCGTATTTACCACATTGACCGCGGCTATGAGCACGTCGAGGACAAGCTGCGCGGTTTGGGTGTGCAAATCGAGCGCGTCAGTGAGGCACCATGAGGGCAACACCATGAGCGATACCTATCACGGCTTGACGCTTGCGCTGTCTAAAGGGCGCATTCTTAATGACACCTTGCCGCTGCTTGCCGATGCTGGCATTGCTTTGACCGAAGATGTTGAGGCTTCGCGTAAACTCATTTTTACCACCACTCATCCCGATGTGCGCGTGTTGATTTTGCGCGCCAGCGATGTGCCGACGTATGTCGAGCATGGCGCGGCAGATTTTGGTGTGGCAGGCAAAGATGTACTGCTTGAGCATGGTGCAAGCAATTTGTATGAGCTGCTAGACTTAAATATCGCCAAATGCCGTTTGATGACAGCAGGGGTCAAGGGGCAAGCCCTGCCCCAGCGTCGCTTGCGCATTGCCACCAAGTATGTCAATGTGGCGCGGCGGTATTTTGCCAGTCAAGGTAAGCAAGTGGATATCATTAAGCTCTACGGCTCGATGGAGCTTGCACCGCTGGTTGGTTTGGGTGATTTGATTGTTGATGTGGTGGATACAGGCAATACTTTACGCGCCAATGGGCTTGAACCACGTGACGAGATTTGTCGCGTGTCATCGCGTTTGATTGTCAATCAAGTCAGCTATAAGCGCAAATTTCCGCTATTTGCCCCTATTTTGCAGCAGCTACAAGACAGCGTCGAGCAGCGTAAATAAGCATCAACCAGCCAGCCGCTAGGCTAAAATTGTGTAAAGTTGTGTTTATAGGCTATCATCAAGCGTCACAAAAAAACCGCCTAGGTTATTAGGCGGTTTTTTGTTGGGCTTAGGCGTATTAGCGCAGCAAATTGACTTCGCCCAGCTCAATCAACTCATTGCCACGGCCGTTGAGCACAGCCTTCATCATATACAAGCCAAAGCCTTTGACTTGCTCAAGGTCAATGTGTGGTGGCATGATCAATTCTTGCGCTTCGGTGACAACATCGACCAAAACAGGACCTGGGTGGGCAAATGCCGCCTCAAGTGTCGGGCGCAAGTCTTTGGCATTTTCAACGCGGTAGCCTGTCAGCCCCATCGCTTGTGCCATCGCCGCAAAATTCGGGTTCTTTAAATCCACCGCGTAGTCAAGGTAGCCCATGGCTTTCATTTCAAGCTCAACAAAGCCTAAACTTGCGTTGTTGTGAACGATGATTTTGACAGGTAGTTGCATTTGTACCAAGGTCAAAAGCTCGCCCATCATCATGGTCAAACCACCATCACCCGACATACTGATGACTTGACGGTCTGGCGCGGCAGCTTGTGCGCCCATCGCTTGTAGCATAGCGTTTGCCATTGAGCCATGGTTAAATGATCCAAGCAAGCGGCGTTTGCCGTTCATTTTAAGATAACGCGCTGCCCAAACAACAGGTGAGCCAACATCGGCGGTGAAAATCGCATCATCATCTGCCAGCTCACTGACGACTTTCATAATATATTGTGGATGCAGTGGCTTGCCGTCATCGGTTGGGGTGGCAAGGTCATCCAAGCCTTGGCGCGCTTTGGCATAGTTATCTAGCGCATTATCCAAGAATGTGCGATCGGTGTTTTGCTCTAGACGTGGCAACAGTGCGGTTAGGGTTTCTTTAACATCTGCCAACACGCCCAGTGTAAGCGTCGTACGACGACCTAAGGCTTGCGGATTGACATCGACTTGAATAACGGTTTTACCTTTTGGATAGAACATACGATAAGGAAAATCCGTACCCAACATAAGCAAGGTATCGGCGTTCATCATCGCGTGATAGCCCGATGAAAAACCGATTAAGCCTGTCATACCGACATCATACGGATTGTCCCATTCTAGGTATTCTTTACCGCGAAAAGCGTGGACAATCGGCGCGTTGAGTTTGGCAGCCAAGGCAACGACTTCATCATGTGCGCCTGCACAGCCAGAACCTGCCAAGATGGTGACGTTTTTGTCACGGCTTAGCAATAGCTGCATGGTGGTTAGATCCTCTTCGGTTGGTACTACACGTGGCAAGCGTGGTGGCACCCACTCGCCTGCTTTGGGGTCTAGTACAGACCGCGTGCTGATATCCCCCGGTAGCACCAACACCGCCACGCCGCGCTGTCCCACGACGACGTTTAGCGCGCGTTGTAGCAGTTCTGGCATTTGTTTTTCACTGCTAATGAGCTCAACAAAATCGCTACATTCACGGAAAATCAGCTCAGGATGGGTTTCTTGAAAATAGTTTAAGCCGATTTCACTGGCTGGGATGTGTGAGGCAATCGCCAGCACAGGCACGTGGTTGCGCTTACAATCGTACAAGCCATTGATTAAATGCAAATTACCAGGGCCGCTACTGCCTGCACACACGGCAATTTTACCCGTAATAGCGGCATCCGCGCCTGCGGCAAATGCCGCGCTCTCCTCGTGACGTACATGCATCCAACGGATGCGCCCGTCACGGCGGATACTGTCATTAAAACCGTTGAGGCTGTCGCCCGTAATCGCCCAAATGCGCTCTACGCCTGCATCGGCAAGCGTTTTGACCAATAAATCGGCAATCGAGAATGCTGACATGGAATTATCCTTGTGTTGTGGTTGGTTACATACTTAAAAAATTTTTGTCAAAGCGGTGGCAACATGGCTTTATCGGTTGGGTGGGTATCCACGCCTTTTCGTCATGCAAAAGTCATACGGTTTATTGCGTGATGGTTGGATAGTGCTAGCCACCACGACCAAACGCTAGATTTTGGCTGATGCCCAGTTGTGTGACCCATTTTGTTTGGGATAAATTTTATCGCCAGTGGCTAGGTGAATCTGTAGTATAGTAGTATATTAGCCAATGAAGTTTGCAAATTTTTGTCAAGGAATGTGAAAAAATGCGTGTGTTGTCTAGCCAAAGTCCTAATTTTGCTGACCAGCTGACCGAGCTGTTGGCGTTTGATAGCGTGACCGATACCCAAGTGGTGCAAGCGGTGGACGACATCATTGCGCAGGTGCGCCGTGACGGTGATGCGGCGGTGTTGGCATTGACGCAGCAATTTGACCGCCACCCTGCCACCCAGATGGCGCAGTTGCAGCTATCGCCCGACGCACTCAAACGGGCGTTTGATGCGTTGGACGCGGCCGTCAAAGACGCGCTCACGCTTGCCGCTGAGCGGATTTTTGATTTTCATCAACGCCAATTACAGCACAGTTGGACGTATCAAGACGCTTTGGGCAACACACTTGGGCAACAGGTGACCGCGCTAGATAGCGTTGGTATCTATGTACCCGGTGGATTGGCAAGCTATCCGTCATCGGTGCTGATGAACGCGATCCCTGCCAAGGTGGCAGGCGTTGGGCGTATCGTCATGGTTGTGCCTGCCCCCGATGGCAAGCTTAACCCCTTGGTGCTGGCGGCGGCGCATGTGGCAGGCGTTGATACCGTGTTTACCATCGGTGGGGCGCAAGCGGTGGCGGCGTTGGCGTATGGCACGGCAAGCATTGCACGCGTGGATAAAATCACAGGCCCTGGTAATAAATACGTCGCGGCTGCCAAACGCGCGGTGTTTGGGCAAGTGGGTATTGATATGATAGCCGGGCCGTCTGAGGTGCTGGTATATGCGGAGGGCGCGCCTGCCGACCGCGCCGACTGGTTGGCGATGGATTTGTTGTCACAAGCCGAACATGACACGGTGGCGCAAGCGATCTTTGTTACCACCAGCCAAACGCTGCTAGACGCGGTGCAACACGCAATCGAGCGCGCGTTGGCAACGCTGCCCAAAGCGGATATTGCGCGCACTTCAACGGCGGCGCGTGGGGCGTTAATTTTGGTGCGTGACCGTGCCGAGGCGGTGCAAGTGATTAACCAAGTCGCGCCCGAGCATTTAGAGTTGTCGATTGATGACCCCGAGGCGATGGCGGGCGCTATCCGTCACGCAGGGGCAATCTTTATGGGGCGTTATACCCCCGAGGCGATTGGCGACTATTGCGCAGGCGCGAACCATGTGTTGCCGACATCGGGCACAGCGCGGTTTAGCTCACCGCTTGGCGTGTATGATTTTCAAAAAAAATCGTCCCTCATCCATTGCACGCGCGATGGGGCGCAGCAGTTGGCGCGTACGGCAGATATTTTGGCACAGCATGAAAACTTGATGGCACATGCCTTGTCGGCACGGTATCGGGTGGATAACGCCTAAGCGTTTGGGGTGGCTCACTAGCAGGCTGGTCGGGTGACGCGGTTTTGCTCGACAGTTGGTCAAATCGATTGCGCGTTTGCCGCCCGTTTTTATAGTGGTTATTTTAACGCGCCTTTATTTTGATGTGCCTTTATATTAACATACCTTTAAATACTGCAAACGAATGATAACAATTTGTTTGCTGACATCACAAAACGTTGTGGTATGCTAATGCCAATTTTTGTGATTTATCGCCGTATTATCTTATAAAAACTTACCAACCCCTGCAATTTTCTACGACCATTTGCCGACATGATTGAACTTCTGACCGACCCATCCGCTTGGTTGGGTCTTGCCACATTGGTGGTGCTTGAGCTGGTGCTGGGCATTGACAATCTGGTATTTATCGCGATTTTAGCCAACAAACTACCGCCCAAACAACGCAACAAAGCACGCAACGTTGGCTTAATGTTGGCGTTGATTACTCGGCTGTTTTTGCTGTCCATCATGTCGTGGCTGATCACGCTGACGGATCCGATTGTCAGCTTTGGGCGTTTTGATTTTTCGCTGCGTGATTTGATTTTGATTGTCGGTGGATTTTTCTTGTTGTTTAAGGCAACCGCCGAGCTGCATGAACGCCTTGAGGGCAAGCCTGTGCAAACAGGCGGCAACCAGGTACACGCAAGCTTTGCTGCGGTGGTGACACAAATCGTCATTTTGGATGCGGTGTTCTCGTTTGATGCGGTGATTACGGCCGTTGGCATGGTCAAACAACTGCCGATCATGATGGCGGCGGTGGTGATTGCCATGTGTATCATGGTGCTGGCATCAAAGGCGCTCACTGAGTTTGTCGGTCGTCACCCCACTGTGGTGATCTTGTGTCTAAGCTTTTTGTTAATGATCGGCTTTAGCTTGATTGTCGAGGGCTTAGGCTTTCATATTCCCAAAGGTTATCTATACGCTGCCATTGGGTTTTCAATCCTCATCGAGGCGTTTAATCAATTTGCGATTCGTAACCGCACCCGCTACGAAAACCAAATCCCACTGCGTGACCGCACGGCAGATGCGATTTTACGCCTCATGGGTGGTAAGACACAAGAAGTCAGCGAGGATGAAGAAACGCCTACACCGTTTGATGTCGATAGCCTGCCATTTGCCGAAGAAGAGCGCTATATGATTAGCGGTGTGTTGGCACTCAATGACCGTGATGTGCAAACCATCATGACCCCACGTGCCGAGATCTCTTGGGTCAATATCAACGCCAGCCGTGAGGATATCCGCCATCAGCTGCTTGATACACCGCACAGCCTGTTTCCTGTCTGCCGTGACAATATCGATAAGGTGCTTGGGGTGGTACGCGCCAAAGATATTTTAAATGTGCTTGCACAAGATACCACCCCTCTAGAAGCCGCTATCAAGCCGCTACTGGCCAAGCAACAACCCGTGTTTGTGTCTGAAAACATCGACAACCTTAAACTGCTTAATATGCTTAAAAATGCCAAGGGCAATTTGGCGATGGTGATTGATGAATACGGGCAAGTGGCAGGCTTGGTCACACCGCTGGATGTGCTTGAGGCGATTGCAGGCGAATTTCCCGATGAAGACGAAACGCCCGAAATCATGCGCCAAGACGATGCTTGGATCGTCGAGGGCACGGCAAGTTTGTCTCAGCTGCGGTTGGAGCTCAACGAGCCTGATTTGCTGATGGATGCCGAGCAGCTCACCATCGGCGGCTATATGATTGCTAAGCTTAGCGACATGCCCGAGGTCAATCAAAGCGTGACCGCTGATGGCTATCGCTTTACTATTTTGCAAACCACACCGACGCGAATTACATTGGTTAAAGTTGAACCTGTTTTGATGGCGATATCAGACGCTGATTAAATATCGCTGATTCAATATTTTGATTGCTTAATGGTTAAAAAGGTTGGTTCATGCACCAACCTTTTTTAGCCTTAAAAAAAACTAGCCATTATTTTTTGGCATTGGCCTTGGTGACCTTAACGTCAATCAAGTATTTGCCGCGTAACTGCTCAAACGCATCACCACTGGTCGGTGTGGGATATACCGCATCCAATGCCACATCATAACCTGCAAATACCACGTCACGATCAAGTTTTAACCCTTCGCGCAAGTCCCCCATTGACAAATCCACGGTTTTTGTTGCCAAATTGGCGTTGGTTTGGTTGGGAATCAGCTGCAAACGCGCGGTGACATTGCCTGCCCAAATGCATTGCCCTGTCAAGGCGCAGCGGTCATCGGCGATGACTTGCTCAAACTTAATGGCAAATGGCGCGTCAGGCACGGCAACGGTTTGCCCTTCACGCAAGCGCACGCGGTTATTGGCAGGCGGCAACGCAGGATAGGTATCGGCAGGTGTGGCATTTTGTAAGCGTGCAGGCGCGTTATTTTTTGGTGTATGGTCTTTGGACGACTGGCAACCCGTCAAAACAACAGCCGCCGCCAGTGTGATGGTCGCCGACAAGCGAGTGAGCGAAAAAATTTTATGTTTCATCGTGATGCACCTAGGCAAATAATAAATTTAAAAAAAATTGCGATTGGCTACACACCGATTTTAACCCAAAATGCCTTAAACATCAGCAAAAAAACGCCGCAAGCCTTGTAACAATAAATCGGGCGCAATCACGGGCGTGGGCGCAAGCGTTGGATCAAGTTGCGCTACCACCACAGGCGCGTCACCGCCTGTTAAAATCAAAGCAAAGCCTGTGTATTGGCGTTGTACTTCATGAATTGCCCCTACCACTGACAACAAAATGCCATGTTGCACCGCCTGCTCTGTGTTTTGTCCACAAGCAATGCTGTCGAAACTGGCACTAACTTGCCCAATTTGGCGCGTGCCTGAATACAACGCCGAGCGCTGCAAGTGAATACTGGGAAAAATATAACCGCCCATATGCCGCCCACAATCAATCAAATCAATCGTCAATGCTGTGCCACAACCAACGATACATTGGCGCGCGCTGGCATCGACCGCACCAAGCATCTGTAGCCAACGGTCTACACCCAGCTGGCGCGCATCATACGCGCTTTGCATCAAGGGGTGGGCAGCATTGACCTGCGCAAACTCAAACGGCACGCCAAGCTGGCTAAGGCAGTGGCTAACCTGTGTATTCACCGCCTGCCCAAGCACCGACGACACGCCGATAAAAGCAGGTGCCAAACGTTCAAAACGATACACCAGACCGCGCAACAGCTCGGCAGGGGCTTGTAAGTGCTGTTCTGCGGCATGGTCAAGTAGCTGCCCGTGGGCGTCGGTTAGCCAGTATTTAAGCCGCGTATTGCCCAAATCCAGCCAAAGTTTGGTGGTTGCGTGATTGGTAGCAGTGGCGTTTAGCATACGACAGGCGGTGTCAGGCATACAGTGTTTTATCCTAAAAATTTTGTAAACTTGCGCTGGTATTTTAATCCAGCCCTGTGAAAAATGCTTAACATCTTTTTGTCTTAGCTATCGGTTCAGCTATTTTCAATCACACTTAAGCATGCGCCTATTTAAAACGCTTTAAAACGCCCACATAAGCCTGCGACTTTAAAAGCCATTGACAGGCTAAAGACAATTTAGCCGCTGTAAATCAACTTATAAAATAAATTTAAAAAAATTTAAAAATTGTGGCAAAAAATTGGTGGAAATCGCGTTAATTCTATGAGCCACACAATTGCTTAACCACCTAAACCTCTAACACACGCACGCGCCCGTTCCAAATGCGTGTGATGGGCGCACGATTGCCACTGTCTGCCAAGCGTATCTGCAAGCAGCCTGCTGCGTCAATGCCCTGCCCCACGCCAACCATCGGCGGTGCGTCGCCTTGCGTTGGCCACACCTGTACGCGCTTGCCAAACAGCAAATCTACCGCGGCAAATTGTTGGCAAAAGGCTTGCACGGCTTGGCTATCATACAATCCATTAAACTGCGCTATCGCTACCGCCAGTGCACCATCAACGGCTTGCGCCAATTTTGCCAATGGCGGCAACTGCTGAGCAGGCAAGACATCTGCCAAAGCGACGGCGCGGTAATCGATGGCGGTTTGCTGCGGCAAAACAGGCGCGTGGGCAAGATTGATGCCCACCCCCACCACAACGCCCAGCATTTTGCCATCGGCGGTGACAGGCTCAAGCAAAATTCCTGCCAATTTGCAAAAATCCGCGCCAATGTACCAACCGATATCATTGACCCATTTGACCCCAAGTGGGCTTGCGGCACTGTGGTGGCGTGTGGTCGCAATGCCTTTATTGGCCAACATCTGCGCCAGCTGATAACCCACGCACAGCGACAGCCGCCCATCAAGCGGTCGCGCCAATGCTAAGCCTGTGTGGCGTGCGGCATCATCGGCATAGCCTTGACTTGGGATGTATAACGAATAGTACAAATTGCCCTGTGGAGATTGCCATGTGCGCCCGTGCTGCCCACGCCCTGCGCGTTGGCAGTCTGCCGTCAGGCGATATGGGCGCGCGTAATGCGGCTGGGCTTGCCAGTCCATGGCCGCATGTGGCGTGTTATGGCCTACGCCACCGACCTGCCGAAAACTGGCAAGCATGGCATTTATCAGTTGGCTGTTGGTGGAGTCCGTTACGCTGAGGTGCTGCTGGCAAATCTTGGCGGTTGGCATGGTCTTTTAACAACTTTAACAATTTTAACAAATCAGGCAAACGTCGGCACAGTTTGGCATTTTGGGTTTGCTATCATACGCCAGTTTGCTGCCAAATGCTTAACAACACAGCTTTAAACCTGTCGGGTTACGCCAAACCCTTCATCATACCGCCACTGTGCAGGCGGTTGGTTATCTGCGCTGCCGTATAAGGTTAAAGCGATTTGACAGCCTTTGCCGATATCAATACCAAAACGCTGGCATTGCTCAACCATTTGCTGCGGTGACAGATACAGCCACGCTTGCGGACAAGCAGGCTGCACAATCGGTTGGGTGAAGTCACGACTATAATCTTGCCAAGACGCTGTCGCCAAATACCCTCGCCCGTCAAAGGCATTGATGTATTTTTCGATGCGTAAATCGGCGTTGGTTGCCTGCTCGGTGAGGCAGGCAGGCTGCATACGGTACAAGGCTTGGTACTGGCTATCACGCAAGGGCGTAAAGGTTTGGTACAGCTGCTCGGTCATCAAGCTACTGGTGACATCATCGGTCGAAAACAGTGCCATATGATTGGGGTCGTCTTGTGGATAAAAATACTGCTGACAAAAGCCTGCTATTTCATCATCGTCATTACGGGCAAACGCGCAGGCGGCGGTATCAAAGCGCAGCCGTGCGTCAATGACTAGCCGATTATCCTGCCACGGCAACAACGCCGCCAAATTATGCGTCTGGTAGTGTTTATTGGCGTTGGTATAGCCTTCATAACCAGGGTATTGAAACGCAGGTTTTGAGGATTGCCCAAGTTGCTCGTTTTTGCAATGCCGATAGTTGTACTGCGGAATGATGATGTTGGGCGCGCTGATGGGGTCGCGGCGATGGCGATTGACCCGCCCTGCCGTCTGGACAATGGATTGCACGCTCGATGCGTCAATCACCGCCCAATCAAAATCATGGTCGCGCCCAACCTCCTCAACAGGCGTGGCAATGACGATAAACGGCACATCCGCGTGTGGACTTGCCGCCAGCAAGCGTTGGATATCAGCGTCTTGCTCGATGGTCTCATTGCCCGTTGGGCGTTTTTTGGCGGTTTTGTGGCGGCTTAGCAGGGTGTCTAGGCGCTGTTCTTTATAAAAACGGTTGATGCGCCAGTCGTTGGCATGATAGCAAGCAATGCGTGCGTGTTGCCAGTGTTTGGCAAAGTAATGCGCCAATTGCACAGCGTGGGCGATATTGGCGACGCGTACCAAACCAAACGACAACCGTTTTGCTGAGCTTTTGCCACACCATGCGTGGCGCGTGTGCAAGGTCTGCGCGGCGGTCAAAACCGCGTGTTGCCACGCGCTGATATTTTGTGCCGCCAAAGGCTGTAGCTCGGCTAAACGGTACACGGGCTTTTGTGCCAAAACCTGTTGCAGCGCGTCCAGATGGGTTTGGTAAATCTCACCAAAGGTCGGTGCGCCGTCGGACGCAGCAGGGTCTATGAACTGCTGCCAGATGTTTGGCTTGACCTCGTTATCTATGATGGCAATGCCAAAGCTTGCGCGATTTTGGTTGGCGTTTGGTGGTGGCGTTGGGTCAGCGGTTTGGTCGGCCGCTTGGTCGGGGTTGGGGTTTGGGCTAACGTTTGCGCTTGGCGGCTGCTTGAGCGCGTGGCGCATGGCAATGCCCGACGCGTACGCCTGCTGCACGCTGATGGCGATGGGTTTTGACAGCGTTGCCGATGAGCAAATCACGTGCCGCCCGTACATGCCTGCCAGCTGCACCAGTCGCAAGACCGCCATCAAGGCCTTGGGGTCATAGCTGTCAATTTCATCTAAGATCAAATCACTGCTGATAAGGCGCAGCAATGCCTTGACGTGATGCCCCTGTCTGTGCGGTTCACCTGCGGCAATCAAGTAGTCAATGGTCGAAACCAACAGCGGCGTTGCCAATAAGGTCTTGCCATCGTGGTCGATGCGCGTGCCGCGTTTGGTGGTTGTTTCATATAACGGATTGAGCCACGCAGGCAAATCGTAATCCTCGCCTTTGGCATCAAACATCGGTTCGGGTGGGTTTTCGTCATCATCGATGCCTTGGTTGGACTGGGCTTTGGCAAATAGTTCTTGGGTGATGTCATCGCCAATCACCACCGCCAGTTCATCGTCCGATAGGTTCATGGATTGTTTGAGTGACTCGCCCGTCTGTAGGGTCAAAGAACGTAAGTTTAAGGCAATGCAAATCCGTGGGTCATCGGGGCGCAGTGTGCAAGCGGCGCGTAGGTTCATTCGCGTTTTGCCGCTGCCTGTTGCCGCGATGTTAAACACCAACATTGGCAAATCGGGGTGTTTGCCGCTAACTGTCTGCAAGGCATTGCCTGCGATGTTTTGCCAACCAAAATACGGGCTTTGGGTGGGTGCTTTGATAAATTCTACCGTTTGCTGGCACAGCCCTGCTAGGTTTAAATCGGTCATCATTTGGCAGGCGATACGGCTGGCACGCTCGCCCACTTGCTGCAGATGCCATGCCAATGGCTGATTTTGTACCCGTTTGCCATCAAGATAGCAGGTGTTGGCAAACAGTGCGGTTTGGGCAGGTGTGCCATCGGTGTAGCGTATGGCAGAGATGGTGTGGTCAGCGTGAATCAGCGCGTTGCGTGCGTGTAGGCTCAATGCCTTGTAGTACACTTTATCGGCATTGCCAGGTAGCAGGTGGGCAAGCCGCGCCATGCGTTTTTGGTAGCTGGCAAAGATACTTGGCGGCAAATCGCCTGCGCAGGTAAGCTGCTCAGCACGCGGCAAAGTCTTGCGGACATGCTTTGTGTCATCGGGGGGGCTGGCAAATTCTTTGGGATTGTCCGCACCCAGCAAGCCATGGTGGGTCACTATCAGATAATCCACCGCTTCTTCTTGACTGGCCACGCCGTCATCAACGTCAGCGATTTTGCCTAACGTTAGAATATTGCGGGTTGGGTCATTCGGCAGGTGTTGCCATGCCGCTTGCCAGTTCCAGCCATTGCGGCGCAGCTGTTGCAGCAGTTTAATCGATAGCCATTCATGGCGGATGTCATCGGCAACGATGGTTTGGGCTTGGGCAGGTGATAGCTTGCGTTGAAAGTGCTGTGAGGCTTTGCCGATATCGTGCATGTCACCTGCCGCGCCTGCCAGCAAGCTGGCGGCTCGTACCCATGGCTCAACTTGACGGGCGCGGTGTGGGCGTTGGGTTGAGGCAACGGGGTATGCGCCTGTGCTGTTAAAACGATGCTTAGCCCCGACGACCCACGCCAGCTTCATGCGGCGCATACCGTGGTTGATGTAGGCGGCAACGGCGGTTTGTCGGGTGATGCCTTTTTGCTTGAGGGCGCGACGCACATCGGCTAAGCCTTCCATGGTCATTGGGGCTTGCCATGTGCTATGCCCTGTGCGAATGGCGTAGCTATCCAATACGGCACGGGTTTTTTTGAGGGCTTTTTTTTCACAAGCAGAAATAAAAATGACGTGCATGGTTTTATCTTTTACAGAAAAATTCAATACGCTCACTATAAGAGACCTTTGCACAAACCAGCGACCATCTCTCGACACCAATTTCAAACTCAACTAAAAACTGGAATTGGTGTTAAAGAAGTGAAGAAAGTCACCGAATTGGCATAAAAGCCTCCTAAATTGCCGTAAATTAACGTCTATTGGCTAGTTTTACCAACCGATAGACACAATAACCCTAAGCGACCCCATATTTTCGCTTCAAGCCTAGGGCAGTTTTTAAATTATGCACTATGCTAGCAAGCAAAGTACTGGTATGAAATTGCATTAACCCAAGGTGACGAGCCTTATT
>NZ_JCADBW010000035.1:0-17141 GCF_059264685.1 Faucicola sp. SE7633
TATTTGTTTAAATCATAAGCGGATAGGAATTTGCCTGTGCGTTTAAGGTATTGCAGGCTCAAGTCATTGATGTAGTTCCACACAAAATTAATCGAACCGCTTAGGCGGTTTAGTTGGTCGGTGTGTTTGTCGCGTATGCGTAACTTGAGGGTTTTCATGGGGTTATTTTAACAAGATTTGTAGTAAAGCACACGTAGTAAAACACACACGCTAAAAAAAATTCGTGTGTAATTTTAGTTCCCGTGTTGCCTTGTATCCACCGCCTAAAGTCGCAGGTTTACGGCAACGGAGGATAAAAAACGGTAACCCTGCTAAACGCGGCCAGCCTGCACGGCAGCAATGCGGTCTTTGATGGCTTGCACGGTCGCGTCGGGATGCTCTAACACAAACATATGCCCACCTTCACGCACGCTGTAATCAATACCAAGCATTGCCTTGAGGTCACGCGCTGCCCCCCGTTGGTAAAACACGCTGTCTTGCCCCACCAGCAAATACGCAGGCACGGCAGGCGGCTGGGTGGGTTTGAGCCAGTACAATGACGGGTTGGTACGATACACGGCCAACTCAACGGCCTTGGGAATGGTCAAGGTAACTTGCCCATCTGGTGTGTCAGTCAAACCATAGCGGATAAAATCGGCAAAACAGCGCTCATCAAAATGGCGATACAACGCTTTGGGGCGCAGACTTGCCGCGGCGGCGGCGCGTGATTCCCACACATCGCGGCGGCGGCTGGTTGCCCCTGCAGGTGTCAATTTATCAAGCAGCTTGGGGCTGTTGCGCTTTGCCCAATGCACCAACATGGCGTAACGCCCCGTCAGCAGCGGCGGCTCAAGACAAATCACTTGGCTAAACAACGCTGGTGCGCGATACGCCGCTTGCAGGGTACACAGCGAACCCAGCGAATGCCCAAGCCCGATGGCCGTGCTTTGTCCGCGCTCAGCAAGTGCGCGTTGGACGCTATCCACCACTTGCTCGGTCAAGCTGCGCCAGTGGTTGTCCACAGGATAGGCAGGGTTAGTGCCCAATTCGGGTACAAACGCAATGTCAAAATCCGCGCTAAGCTGCTCAAACAAATAGCGATACACCTTTGACGGAAAACCATTGGCATGGGCAAAGTGCAATAACGGCTTTTGCATGCTAACGTCCTTTTTACCTAATTTTGACGATTATTTTTTCTAATAAATTTATCAAATTTTTAGGCTTATTTAAGCTGTAAGCGTTGCGGCTCGGCAGATGTCACCGCATCGGCTTGGCTTGCGCCCATGCGGTCGGCTAACCGCTCGCCCATGCCATAGCCAACTTGGCTTGCCAGCTTGCCAAATACGCGCTTGACGGGGTCTTCTGGGTTGTAGGTCACCTGTGTGTCAAGTTTGAGCGCGCGCTCAAGGCTGTCAATACTGCCTGCTTTGTCCGCCAAGCCAAGTTTAATCGCCTGCTCACCGCTCCAAAACAGCCCCGAAAATAACTGATTACTCTCAGGGTCTTTGAGGCGATTGCCGCGCCCTTGCTTGACAGCGTTGATAAAGTGCTGGTGGGTGTTATCAAGCACGCTTTGCACATGCGCGCGTTCAAAATCGGTCAAATCGCGGCTGATGCTCAAGATATCTTTGTGCGCACCTGAGGTCATCGTGCTGTCTTTGACACCGTATTTGTCCATCAAGCCGCGCACGTTGTAGCTGGGCAAAATCACACCGATTGAGCCGACAAGGCTAGACGGATTGACCCAAATTTCATCCGCACCTGAGGCGATATAATACGCGCCCGACGCGCCCATGTCCTCGATGACGGCATACAGTTTTTTGTCAGGATGGGCTTTACGCAGCTCGGTCATGGTTTGCCAAATTTCATCGGACTGCACAGGTGAGCCGCCTGGCGAGTTGATGCGCAGGGCGACGGCTTTGGCGTTGTCGTTGTCAAACGCGTCTTGTAATGCCTCGTTGATGTCATGGCTATTGGCAGGGTTTTCATCGCTAATCGCGCCTTTGACATCAATCACTGCCAAGTGCGGCATTGCCATATCAGCATCGGCAAAACTGGTGTCGCCAATGCTGCTGCACGCACGCGCCATCAGCAGGGTGAACAGCAGCACATAGCCCAAAGTCAATAGCCGAAAAAAAATCCGCCAACGACGGGCGCGGCGTTGCTCTTCCACACTTGCCAGTAAGGTTTTTTCAAGTAGCTGCCACTCTTGCCCAGCATACGGCACAGGCTGCCCATACACAGGGTTGGTGGGCTGTGGGGCTTGTGGCGGCACAGGGCGGTTGGGATCGGGTGGCCAGTTATCTGACATACAATTTCCTTACGGCAAGTGCGTATGAACGCAAATCTTGCTTAAATATTGCTAAAAATTTACTAATGTGTTAATCAATCGCCTGCGCCCAGTCACTGACTGCGCAAGGCCGTGTCAAGGCTTAATGATAGGCGTAAATGGCTGAAAAAACAATGACAATTCTTTATGAAGCGCGGATGATTCAAAAGTTATTGGGGGGTGCATGGGGTATCAGCTGATACGCCACCGCACCGACACGGTGGGCGCGTATTAGCTCTACGCGGTTATCAATCGGTGCGTCGGGGTCGGCTGTCGTATCCGTCGCACCCAGTGCCAACAACGCCGCCACGCTGCCCTCGCCCAACTGTTGGTAGTCATACGTTCCGCTGATGATATGCACCTGTTTGGGCTTAACTTGCGCCAGCCATGCGGTGCTTAGCGGCAACTGGTAGGGGGTAACCAACATATCCGCCGCCGTGATACGACACAGCGCTTGCGACATGGCAAGCGGCAAGCCATCGCGCCCTGCGGTTAGCAGAACATGATACGGCTTATCCTCGCCCAATTGCGCTTGTAGGGTGATAACACACGTTTGGCTGGCGGTGCGGTCGCGCAGGTTGAGCGGCACATGGGGCGGCAACTTAAGCGACCACCCCGTCACGGCGGCTAAATTTAAGGTCGCGCTTGGCCCTTGGTTATTGGGCTGATTGTGCCATGTTTGCCCAACTTGGCACGGTTTGGGCGTGATGGTGGGATAGGCCAGTTTTTCACCATCGGCATCGGTCAATGGCGTGAGCGCGTCCGCTCCTGCTTGCCAGTATTGCTGAATGGGCACGGTCTGGGCAAGCTGCTGTATGACGGTATTGGCAAGCGAACTTGGCGTTTGGCTGATTGCCCCCGTCAGACGGCGCACGCGGTAGGTTGCCAGTAGCGGATAAACGTCATTGGCCAACAGCTCGCTGGCTTTGGCGGCATTCGACAATGGCGAACGGGTGGGCGTTGTGGTTTTGGTAAAGATGTGCGGCTGTTTGGGCATTAAGTTTTGGTTATCGGCAATAATGAGCCACGCGTCCTGCCCTGCCACCAACAAGCTGACGCCAATTTTGGCATTTGGTAAAACCGCAAGCACGGGCGCGGCAGCGGTTTGCTCACGGTGCACCACCCCCACGACCAACAACAGCGCCAATAGCGGCACAATCAATAAACGCGGCAACAACCCACGCCCCAGCCACAGCCCAATCATCAGCGCGCACAGCAGCAGCTGACTGGGTGTCAGCGCTATAAACACTTGTTTGGCAAATCCATGCGCCAACAGCGCGTGCAGCACGGCATGAAACACGCCCAACAACCACGCAGCAACCGCCCACACTGCCCCACTAAGCCCTTGCCCAAACGGCAGCAACGACAGCACACCTGCCAGCATATCCAGCGGCACAATCACCCCACCAAGCAGCGGCACGGCAAACAAATTGACCAAGACATCGATCACAGCGACTTTGCCAAAAAACCACACCACCACAGGCATCATCAGCACAAACAGCCAAAATTGTAAGCGCAAAAGCTGCCACAGCGCGCGCCCAATATCAGCCACCACCGCACCGAGGTGGACACCCTCACCATGCAGAGACGCAAAGGGCAGATCGCCGCGCGCAGGCTCACCCACGTGCTTGCTAAATTGCAGCAACAGCCCAACAGCAACAAATGACAGCCAAAACCCTGCCTGCCACACCGCTGTGGTATCCAGCCACAGCATGATAAGCCCAACCACCGCCAACACACGCAGCGCACGCGCCGTCACCAGCCATTGCGTTGCCAACGTCGCGCCAATCAGCATCAATAGTGTGCGCTGGGCAGGCAACTCAAACCCAACCAGCAGCGCGTAGCCACTGGCAACCAGCACGCTGACCCACAGCACCAGTAGCTGCGCAGGCACGCGGCACAGCACATTGGGCACGCATAAGCGCACAAATACCAATACCCACGTCGATAGCACACTTGCCAACAACAACACGTGCGGGCCTGAGATGGCCAGCAAGTGGCTGATGCCCGTCACTTGGTACAAGTTTTTGATGTCTGCCGTCAGTAGGCTCTTATCCCCCGTCAATAACCCCAGCAAAATCGCATAGCTATCTAGCATTTTTGCTTGCTGTGCGCTCGTGGTTTGTTGGACGAGTTTGGCGGTCAGATGGTGGTACAGGTGTTGGCGCAGCTGCCAGCGCATGCGCTCAACCTCACCGCGCCAAGTGGTGTTGGCATCGGTCTGATCAGGCTGACGGGGCAAAATCGCCAGTAATTGCGCCTTGGCCACGATATCACGCTGACGCAACCACAAGGCTTCATCAAAACCCAAATTTAGCGGCATGGCATTGGCGGGCAAATCTTGCCAGACACGCGGACGGATTGGCTGCAAGGCGAGTTTGACGCGCAGGGTTTGGTTGGGCGCTAGCGCGTTGAGCGACGCTTGCCATTCAGGATGCTTAATGATGTCAGCGGTGACCAACACGCGCATGGGCAGGCTAAAACCCAAATCATCCGTCGTGGTATGCACCTGTTGGTTAATTTGCCAGACTTGACGCGGATAGCCATTGCCAATGACAAAATCGGTGTGACCATCGGGAGCAGCTTGCGCGGATAACACGCCAAAATCGCTGATGGTATCGCTGATTTGCGGTGCGCTGATATCGGCAACGATGGTTAAAGGATCATCAAGCAGCCGCGCTTGATACGCCAGCGTTTGCGCCACGCCAAAGCTGGCACTTGCCAACAACGTCAGCACACCTGCCAACGCATACACCCCACCTTGTCCAAACAACGACCACCAACCGATGGTTTGTGCGGTGGATACGGCTTGCGACGGACTGGCTAAGCGACGGCATCGGGTGTGACGCTTGTACCAGCCATTTAGCAGTAGCAATACCGCCAAGCCGACCAAGCAGCTACCGCTTAACCATAACCACGCGCTTGCCAGCGTTGGCAAGGTGGCGGTTTGGCCAATTGCCTGCGCCAGCGCGTCCGCCGCCAAAAACCCAACCAAACTAGCCGCCACCAAGACCCACAGCATGGCACGCGTTCCTTTTTTATGTGATGACTGTTTTTATATTATGACAGTATCTTTGTGGTCATTTTAATTGTCTTTTTTTAAAAATCTTAATCTTTGTTGGATGGCGTATCAGGCTCGGGCGTTTGGTGCAAAGCCTTATCAAGTGCGGTGGGTGGGTTTGGCTCTGTACCTGCTTTGGCGCTCATTTCATCCATCATCATCGCAACACCGGGTTTGTCAAAAATGATTTGGTTGGCAGGCAGGGCATTTTTAATGCCAAAATCGTGCATGATTTCAGCAATATGCAAAATCATCTCGGTTTGTTTGGCATAAAACTCCATCAAGCTTGGCATATCCAAATAACAACGCACCTCGATGATATACGCATCTTGCTGGGTGGACACGATACGCGCTTGGTTCCACGTGTTGGTGGTTTCGGGCAAGCTTGTGATATAGTCTTGCACCGCGGCAATAAACTTGCGCAGCGGCTCAGCCTCACTGTCACGGATGGCATAAAAGCGTTGTTTAAAATGAAAAATATCGCGGCGGCTGAAGTTCTCAATACTCATGCCCGAAAGATTGCCGTTGGGCACGGTGACGATGGTGCGATCCATGGTTTGTACACGTGTGGAGCGAATGCCGATATCCACCACCGTGCCCTCTTGGTCGCCAAAACGGCAATAATCGCCCACATTGACAGGCTGGTCAGCAACCAACGACACGCTACCGACCAAGTTTTCAACCGTCTTTTGCGCACCCAGTGCCAACGCCACACCACCAATCCCAAGTGCGGCAATGCCTGTGGTCAAATCAAAGCCCAAGTTGCCCAAAATCACAATCGCGGTAATGATTAAGAACAATACCTTGACGACCTTACGCAGCAAGGTCAAAATCGATAGACGCTCGGGGTGGTGGTTGTTTTTGGCATATTTTTCAGCGCGTTTAAACACCAAATCACTGATACGCAGCACCAACCACGCCAGCGCGACCCACGACAAAATTTGCGCCAGTCGCTCAACAAAATTGCGCACCACCAAGCTAATGCCTGCGTACAACATCAGCTCTTGGATGATAATACCCGTCAGCACCGCCGCCAATGGCACGACCACACGGCGGTCTATGGGCAAGCGTGTTTCGTCGGTCACGCGGCGAAACGCAAAGCGCACGCACCAAAACGCAATCCAGCTTAACAGCAGCGAAACCAAATACGTGCCAATCAACAGCAAGACCACCGCCGCCACCTGCCCGATATTGACACCGCCAATTTCTTTGGCCAGCAATTCATCGGGGACATATTTTTCAACCAATGTGGGCTCGGTTTGTGTCGCTGCCGTGTCCAGTTGGCGCAGTGTCTGCTGAGAAATCAGCCACACTTGATGCCCGTCAGGCTGCTGCACACGCTCAACCAACAGATCAATTTTGTTGTCGCCGTTGCCAAGCTCACCCACCTTATCGACATTTGGCGCTAAGCGGTCATCCAAGTTGCCGCTTTGGTCATTGCTCATTTGCAATTCGTTGTACAGCCGTCCGCTGTTATCCAACGCGCGTTTGAGCGTGCGTACGGTGACGTACGGATTTTGGTTTTTGCCAATCGCCAAATAGCGGCTTGCCAGCGTGATATCGTCTTTGGCCAGCGCCTGCAAAAAGTTTTGCATGGTGCTGCGCGGTGTGTCACGCCCAAAGGTGTCTGCGGTGGCGGCAGGTGCGCTGGCGGCGGTATCGGCTTTGGCGGTGGTTGGCAACAAACCCACCACCGCGCCTAGCCCTGTGCTGGTGAGTAGCCCACAGGTGGCCAGCAACATCGCCGCAGCAAAACGCGTCACCTGCTGGGGTTTTGCGCCCAGTGCTTTAATTGCCTGTAACGCTGTCCATGGCGCGTGCATGGCACGGGTTGCCGTCGATGGTTGGGCGGGTGTCGTGTTTTTGTCCAAAATGCTTCACCTGTTTGACCTTGACTTTCTGCTCTGTATAACTTAACTTTTTGCTCTGGCTAAAAAGAGGCGATTCTTTCTACAAGACGCTCTGGGCTGACCGCAAGCCTTAGACCTTGGCAGCCACCTGTTTGGTACATCGTACCGCTAAGGCGCTTAGTGTGATATTTTAAGTTGGCGCGGCCGTTAGGACTGTCGTGTTTATTTAGCAGCGGTTTATTTCACAGCAAACATAAACCAACCTAAGTGTGTGTTTGGCATGTCTGACCCGTTAGATGATGACATACGCGCAGTGTCGCCTTAACCCAACGGTTTTTTGTCAGCCATTAAATACTGCAGAATGAGTATAGCGAAACTTATGATATTTGACAAATTTTTGTGCGCCAACGTGCTAAACCTGCGACTGTGGGCGCAGATTGAGGGCAACGCAGGAACTAAACAGGAGCGAAAATTACACACGAATTTTGCCTAGCGTGGTGTATTTTACTACAAACCTTGTTAAAATACCCCCATGACACCCTCAAGTTAGGCATTAAAGACAAGCCCACAGACCCACCGAGCCGCCTAAGCCGTTCGGTCAATACTGTGTGAAACGCCGTCAATAACTTGAACCTAAAACACCCCAAACGCAACGCGCCAAGTCAGTATATGATGCAGATTGGTTTACACTAAAACGCCAACTGTCCTACAAGTGCAGGCACACAGGTTGTCGTTACTTCATTTATTAGCTAAAAACTTGAGCGAAACCAAACCCTATGTTTATTTTACATCCACAGCTTGCCCAAGATACGTTTTTGGTCGGCGAATTTCCGCTATCAACCTGCCGTTTGATGAATGACTGCCAATTTCCGTGGTTGATTTTGGTGCCGCGTGTGGCAGGCGTTAAAGAATTGTACGAGCTATCGGCAAGTGACCAAGCCCAGTTTTTACGCGAATCTAGCTGGCTGTCAAGCCAACTTGCCAAGACGTTTTTGGCAGACAAAATGAACATCGCCGCCCTTGGCAACCAAGTGCCGCAGCTACATTTTCATCACATCGTGCGCTACCACAATGATATTGCGTGGCCAAATCCCGTTTGGGGCACGCCTGCTGTGCCGTACACGCCTGCCGTGCTAAGCCCCATGCAACAAACCTTGATGATGGCACTGCGCGGCCATCGTGAGATGCCGTTTGATTGGCAGATGTCGGTTTAAGCTTGTCAATCCCGTCTTATCATATCAATCAAGTATAACGCCAAGGCTATCTTAAACCTAACGCTTTGGCTGGTGTTGGCTGAACGGTGGTAAAACCTGCTATACTGTGGCAAATTTGTCCCCTTTTTGCCAAGCCATGACCGATCAGCCTGCCCTCTGCCTTGCGCCGAGCCTACCACCCCCCGATCCTGCCATTGTCCACCGCTGTGCGTGGTGCAACGATGACCCACTGTATCAGGCTTACCACGACCACGAGTGGGGCAAGCCTGTGTTTGATGACCAACACCTGTTTGCCATGCTGTGCCTTGAGGGTATGCAAGCAGGGCTAAGCTGGCTGACTGTGCTCAAAAAACGCGCCGATTTTTATGCCGCGTTTGATGGTTTTGACCCGATTAAAATCGCCCTGTACGATGACGCTAAACTTCATGCACTGCTCCAAAATCCGCGCTTAATTCGCAATCGGCGCAAGCTACTGGCGATTATCAACAATGCGCGCGCGTATTTGCGTATCAGCGAACGGCAAGCATTTGGTGACTACCTCTGGGCAATGTCGCCCAACGGTCTGGCGTATGCGCCGCAAATCAACCACTTTGCTAGCCAAGCTGACGTACCAACGCGCAGTTTAGTTGCCGAAGCCATGGCCGAGCAGCTTAAGCAAGACGGCTTTGCATTTGTTGGCGCGACGATTTGCTATGCGCTGATGGAAGCGGTGGGCATGGTGGATAACCACACGTTAGATTGCGATCTAGGACATGCAAGCATTAAGCCGATCTCAATTTAAACAATCGGGCGTTTGCGATAAAACAACGCGGTGGGCAATGACAGCCCAAACACCAACGCTGAGGTCACAAAAATCGCATTGGTGGCGTAATTGAGCATTTGCTCAAACAACGCGCGGTTATAGCCATAATAGCCAAGCTCAACGAAGCTAATCATCGCCTTGTACGCCGTCACCCCTGGCATCATGCACAATAGCGCAGGCACCAGCACGGCTTTGGGCGTAATCATAAACCGCCTTGCCAAAAACACCGCCAAAAACGACGTGACCGCTGAGGCAACAAACGTTGCTGAGATGATGTTGTAATCCAAAATTTTCATGGTTTGGCGCACGCTAAAACCCAATGCCGTAATCAACAAACATTGCCACAAATGGCGTGAGGACACATTGGTCATCAAGCTCCAGCCCAGCGTCATCAGCATCGCCAAAATCGCCGCCCGAATCACCTCAAAGACTTGATCCGCCGTCATGTTGGTATTCCCCATTGGTCAATGCGCAGCAGCAGCAACGCGCACAAAATCCCGATACACGTCGAGAGCGTCATCACCAGCACAAACGCCAATCGCCCGACCCCCATCGCCATATACCCCTTGAGCATATCTGAAAACGAATTGATCAGCGGAAAACTTGGCAGCAATAGCAGCACACTTGAGGCAATCGCAATATGCGGATCATTGCCTGTGTGAGTTGCCAATGCAATACTACCCAAAATCGACGCGATAAACGCGGTAATCAGCGCAGCGACAAACGTATTAAAATGGTGCTGAGTCAGCCACTTACGCACCGTCAAACCGCACGTCCCTGCCACCCACGTCACCGCAACCACGCCCAAATCACCGCCTGCCAAATACGCAAAACACGCACACGCCACACCGACCATCGGCGCGACCACCCACGTTGGGTACGTCTCACGGTCAATGGCATCAAAACGTTCAACAGCATGCTCAAGCGTACTGGTTCGTGGCATGGCTTCTAAATCCAGCACAATACGCTGGATCTGCACCACCACGTGCAAATTGATATTTTGTGAAGTTGAAGCGCGTAGCGTTGTGATACAGCGATTGCTATAAATCGTCGTCACCGTGATGCTATTAAACACCAGCCCACACTCCACACTGCCCACGCCCAGTGCGTGCCCAAGCCGCCGACACAAATCCACCACCACCGCCGACTCAGCACCATGCTGCATCAGCAACAGCCCACAGCGCACACACAGACGGGTGATTTTTTGCTGATCTTCATAAGCGATATACGGCAGCGCGCGGCGTTTTTGCGCCTCATCGGCAGATACAGCAGGCGGTTGGACAGGGGCAGAATTGGGCATAATTTACAACAGCAAGATCAAAAATGGGTCTGCAAACATGCAGGCAGTTTTTATAAGTGAAATTTTGCCCGATACCGCCCTTATATTCAATAGCTGACTAACCTAAGCGGACGAAAATTTACGCCAAAGACCCACGAACGTGCTACAATAACGCAAATCTTCTTGATTAAATCTTAATAAAGGGAATCCTATGATGCCAAACCGCACCGCATTTGCCGCCCAAATCCGCCCCGAACACATCGAGCAAATCAAAGCCGATGGCTTTAAAACTGTTATCAACAATCGTCCCGATGGCGAAGAACCCAATCAACCAACCAATGCCGACATCGAACAGGCCGCACGCGCTGCTGGTTTGGCATATTATCATCAGCCCGTTGTCGCAAGCCAAATCAATGCCGACGACGCGCATACTTTTGCCGATATCTTTAACGCTGCCGAAAAACCCGTATTGATGTTTTGCCGCACAGGCAACCGCTGCCAAGTGTTGTATAGCCAAGCTGAGCATTTAGACTTGCTTGACTAACACTAACAGCTAACGGCTCACATCACCATCATGCGCCAGTCACCCATCACGCTGTGGATTGATGCCGATGCTTGCCCCGTGGTGGTGCGCAAACTGGTGCTCAAGCAGGCCGAGCGCACCGCCACCTCAACCATATTTGTCGCCAACCATGCGCTGCCATTGCCACGTCTGCCGATGGTGCAGCAAGTCACCGTGACAGCAGGTTTTGATCAAGCCGATGACTACATTGCCGCCCATGTGTCCACAGGTGATATCGTCGTGACGGCTGATATCGTACTAGCCGATACTGTCATTAGCCAAGGTGCGCGCGTGGTAACCCCTCACGGCAAAATATATGACGCAAGCAACATCAAGCCTGCCCTCAACGCGCGTGACTTGATGGACACCTTGCGCGGTACAGGCGTGCTTGGTGGTGGGCAAAAAACCAATGGCCGCAATGCCCAACCACAGCAAGCCGCCTACAACAATCAGCACAAACAAGCCTTTGCCAATGTGCTCAATGCGTGGTTAAATGCCGCCAAATCCACCCATTAGCCCTTAATTTTAGATTATCAGCCCAGCAAATCATGCTCAACCCAATTACCGCTATCTGCACATTGTATGGTTTGTCTGATGCCCAAGCAAATGGCATGGACACTGCCAGCATAGAGCAAGCCGAAGCCTCACTAGCGATCCGCCTGCCTGCGCTGTTGTTTCATTATTACCGTGAATTGGGCAATACCGCGTTTAACCGTGCGTATCATCGTTTGGTATTGCCGCATGCCATGCTTGGCGAGTATATTATCATCGCCCATGCTGCCGACGGCGACGCGGTTTGGGGTATTGCCAAAAATGCCCTAGCCCAACATAACCCCATGGTGCGCGTGAGTCGCAATTTTGACGCGGTCAATCAAGCCGAGGTGCATTGGTTTGACGAATTGCCGCTAGCAGCGTTTTTACTGGCACAGGCGATCACCAATGGCGTGCACTGTGGCTTGGCACAGCGACGCGAGGTGTATGATTTTACAGGCGATATTTTGCCGCGTGATTTGCTGGCTTTGCTGGCACGATGGGGTGATGAAATCGAGGAATTGCGCCAGCCACATGAGCGTTTTTTTCAGCGTAATCATTTTAGCGTGGTGGCGTTGGTTAGCCTTGCTGAAGACGCTACACCAACCGCACTGTGGTTAGGCAGTCAAGACGCGGATGCATTGGCGGCATGGCAAGCTGATTGGTTGGACTAATGTTGGCTTAACGCCAAGCTAGCCAAACGCTAGTTTTGGTTAAATTTAACCAAATTTAATGGCGTTGATTCAAAGACGTTATGTAAAAATAGTTCAAAATCAAGCATTTATGATTTAAACCATGTTTTACCAAAATTAAATACCACCACACCTGCCAACATCAGCGCAAGCCCTGCATACTTTGTCCAATGTAGCGGCTGCACAGGCAAGCCGATCAGCCCAAAGCTGTCCAAAATCATACCCATACCAAGCTGACCGATAATCAGCAAAAATACCATCGCGGTCACGCCGATTTTAGGTGCCAAAAAAATCGACACAAACACAAAAAATGCGCCCAGCACACCGCCCAAAAATTTCCAGCTGTCACCAAGACCCATTTGCCCAAAGCCTGCCTGCGCGGCATGCCAATCTGCCACCAACAGCCCAACCAACCCAAGCGTCAGCGCACCCACGCTAAACGATACCAAGGCTGCCATCAGCGGCTGTGCGCCCAAAGTCGCGCCCAAGCGCGCATTAATCGCAGCTTGCACAGGAATACCCAGCCCCGCCAGCAAGCCCAACAACCAATAACCCCAATTCATATTTTACAAACTACTTTTATCTATCAGCTCCAGACTTGCCAGAAACCCAAATAAAACCCGTTAAATTTTTGCACTCAGCCAAAACTTAACTTTAAAATATCACGCACGGTCAATCGGCAAGGCGATAACCTCGCGGATATCGCTTGCCCCCACTTTGACCATCAACAGCCGATCAAGCCCCAACGCAATGCCACTACACGGCGGCAAAGCATCACACGCCGCCAATAAGTTTTCATCGATCGGCATCACAACTAAACCGCGACGCGCACGCTCGGCGTTGTCTTGCTCAAATCGCGCTCGCAGTGCTTGCCCATCTGCCAGTTCATCATAGGCGTTGGCAATCTCTAAGCCGTTGATATACAGCTCAAAGCGTTTTGCCACAGGGTAGCCATCGGCATCGATGGCACTTTTTGCCAAAGCCGCCGTCGCCAGCGGATAATCATACAACAAAGTCGGCAACTCTTGCCCCAAGTTTGGCTCAACCAAATGACTAAACAGCACATCCAGCCAGCCTTGTTGATCGTCGCCCATCTCAACATGAATGCCATGATCTTTGGCAATCGCCCGTAGCGTCGCACAGCTTGCACCAAATGGATGGATTTTAACATAATCCATGAACGCATCGGCATAGCGATAATGGTCAAACACCACCGCATAGCCTAACACCTCACTGACCAATGCTTGCAACTCTTGCGCCAGCGCATCAAGCGACAGATACGGGCGGTACCACTCAAGCATGCAAAATTCAATATTGTGCCGCGTGCCAACCTCATTGTCACGAAACACGGGGCAGACCTGAAACATCGGCACTTGCCAGGCCGCAAGCAACCGCTTCATGGCAAATTCAGGCGAGGTATGCAGATAGTACGTGCGCGGCTGGTCTTGTACACACACGTTCGCCGATACCGATTGCAAAAACACATCGGTATTGCCTGCTTGCGACAACAGCGGTGTTTGCACCTCAAGCACATCACGCGTGGCAAAAAACTGGCGAATTTGCGCCAGCATGGCAGCACGCGCTTGTGCCACCAAAAGGCGACTGGTTGGCTGATAACTCATAAAAAAACGTTAAATATCCATGACATACGCTTGCCATTCACGGCGTAGCGGATAGTTTTTGCGCAGCGCGTCAAAGTCTTTGGCCTCAATCGCGCCCTTAGCATTGGTAACCGCACGCAAGCGTTGGTCATCAGCGCGAATATCATACAACAGCGGCAAGCGCGTCAAAAATTGCTGACGCTCATGCTCGGTGAAGGGATTGTGCAGCGCCTGAAACAGCGGCGGCTGCTCAGGCAAAAACGCACGAAAATCCACCGTCGGTGCTACTTTTAGCCGCTGGCACAACGCCTGATACACCATTTGCGTGCCGCGCAGCTTACCCTCAAGCGTATAACCTGCAATGTGGGGCGTGACAATACTCGCGCAGCGCAGCAGCTCGGCATCAAGATTGGGCTCATGCTCAAACACATCAAGCACCGTGACATTTGGCGCGGCGACGATGTTATCGCGCCCAAGCACACCGCCGCGTGAGGTGTTAATCACAATCGCGGTATCAGACAGTTGCTGCCAACGCTCGTGGGTCATCAAATACTCGTGATGGGTGGGAAATGAGCTTTGGTTTGGATAGGTCAAAGGCACATGAAAACTGATGACGTTGCTTTCGCTTAGCACCGTATTGAGCTTAGAATTATTGACCACCGACGGCGGCTTGAGCGGGTCATAGCCGAGCACCTGCCAGCCAAAGCGAATCGCGTATTGCGCCAGCGTGTTGCCGATATTGCCCACGCCAATGATGCCAAGCGTAATCGGCTGAAACACATAATCAGGGCGCAAGGTGGCAATCGCCGCAATGACGTATTGCGCCACCGAGTGCTTGCTACAGCCTGCCGCGCTGGCAAACTCAATGCCGCGCCGCGACAGATAATCAACATCAACATGGTCAATGCCGATGGTCGCCGAGCCGACAAACTTGACGCTGGTACTATCCCCCAGCAGCGCACGATTAACCTTGGTTACCGAGCGCACCAACAACACATCGGGGGCAAAATCCGCCAACACCGCCGCGTCAATCTCACGCCCTGCCATCGTGCGCAGCTCAACCGCGCGTCCCAACGTATGCTCGTTAAAAAAATCCGCAAGCCGCGCAATATTGGCATCTGCTAAGATTCGCATGAATGATTCTGCCCTGTTTTTGTGAAAGTGTTTGCTAAATATCGTCTCAATGATGCTCAATGCTTGGGTGTTGGTGGTTGCCGATGGCTTGCAGCGCGCTGGCAAATTGCTTACAAAGCGGCAAGTATTTTTTTGGCAATATTAACAATGTTTTAAAAAAAATGCTATCGCGTGTGGCGGATTTCCGCCTGCGTTTGAGGCTTACTTATACCACATTTTGGTGAAAAATGTACGAAAATTTGGCAAATTTTCACCAAAAATTTGTGCACAAATCGTGGCTAGCAGCACGCTTGCCTATCGCTAAATTGCCACGTAAAGGCAAAACTGTGCTATTTTGTTAAAAAATGTTTAGCCATTTTGCGCTAAATATGCAAAAATACGCCGCAACTTAACGCAGGCGGCATACAGGCGCGCTTGTCGTTGTTTCAATTCAGTTTTTTGAAGGGCTGACGATGGAATTTACGGTAAATGGTTATTTTACGTTGATTTTAGCAACGCTGGTGCTGCTGCTGGGCCGTTTTTTGGTCAAGCGTATCAAGTTTTTGGCGGATTTTAACATCCCTGAGCCTGTCGCAGGTGGCTTGGTTGCGGCGTTGATTATTTATTTGTTGAACTTGACGCTGGGCTATAGCTTTAATTTTGCCAGTGGTTTACAAACCGCGTTTATGTTGATGTTTTTTGCGTCAATTGGCTTGAGCGCGGATTTTACCCGTCTAAAATCAGGTGGTAAACCGTTGGTGGTGTTTTTGGTGGTGGTATCAACATTTATCATTTTGCAAGACTTGGTCGGTGTGATCTTGGCAAAAGTCGTTGGCTTGCCGCCGCTGTTAGGTTTGGTAGCAGGTTCGATTACCTTGACGGGTGGACACGGCACGGCAGGCGCGTGGGGTGCGGTGTTTGAGAACAAATACGGTGTGGCAGGCGCGACGACGCTGGGTATTGCGTGTGCAACTTATGGCTTGGTGGCAGGCGGCTTGATTGGTGGGCCGGTAGCAAAACGCTTGATTAAATCGCTACAACACGATGTCTTGCCTACCCCACAATACCAAACGGATGTGGAAAAACTTGCCGAACGCCAGTCGTTGTACCACACACAGCACGCAGCGCAAGTTGATGATAATAAAGAGATTTTTGAACGCCCCGACAGCATTCGCTTGATTACCGCGTCATCGACCATTGAGACGTTGGCATTGTTTGCAGGTGCGTTGGCGTTTGCCGATTTGATGACAACGGTGTCTAAAGGTACGTGGTTTGAATTGCCAACCTTTGTATGGGCGTTGGGCGGTGGTGTGGTCATCCGCAACGTGCTCACGTTGGGCTTTAACTTTGATATGTTTGACCGCGCGATTGATGTGTTTGGTAACGCGTCGTTGTCGCTGTTTTTGGCGATGGCGTTGTTGTCGCTCAAACTGTGGCAATTGACGGGCTTGGCGGTACCGATTTTGGTGATTTTGGTTGTACAGACCATCGTCATGTGGCTGTATGCCAACTTTGTCACCTTCCGCGTGATGGGCCGCAATTATGACTCGGCGGTGTTGGCGGCAGGGCATTGCGGCTTTGGTATGGGCGCGACCCCAACGGCAATTGCCAACATGCAAGCGATTACCGACCGCTACGGCCCTTCACCCAAAGCATTTTTGATTGTGCCGATGGTGGGTGCATTTTTTGTTGATTTGGTCAATGCCACGGTTTTGCAGATTTTTACTAAATTGCCGTTTGTTGCAGGCTAAACGGTTAGCCGTTTGGTTGCATGTGGGCAATAAAAAGCTGGCATCTTGTCAGCTTTTTTTATCATTCGTTGCCGTAAACCTGCGACTTCAGGCGGTGGATATAAGGCAATTGTTAAATGCGATGAGTTTTGCTATACTCATCTCACTATATTCAATGTCTTACATTCCACAGTTAAGTTAAGACTAAATTGCGAGTACGCAGTAACTTAACTGGTAAGACGTTTCCAAACACACACTTAAGCTAATTCGTGTCTATGACAATCCTAACGGTAGGATTAGCTTAAAATAAGAACCTAAGATGTACGGTGTGTCGTACGGGCGGTTGCCATTGTCTTAGGTTTGCGGTGGGGCTTCACCGTCTTGCAGAAGGAATCCCC